>JAAYBO010000045.1 GCA_012730095.1 Clostridiaceae bacterium | reverse complement strand
GTTCATCCTTTTCCGCGTCTTCACTCCCGGAGGTTTCACTCTTTTCCCCTGATGCATTCTGGTTTGTATGGTCACTGTCAAACTCTTCCGTATCAATTATGTTATTTTCGTAACCAACACAGGAAACCAAAGCCATCGAAAGAAACAGTGCCAGGAAGCATGCAGCGATATTCTTCATATTATAATCGTCTCCTTCATAATTACACAATCTGTAGGTGCTATTACTTGACGAATGAGTCACAGTTCTGATTTAATTCCTCTCATTTCACCCGGCCCTTTATATTTATTCCAGTGCTCCATTTTGAAAATGACATACAAATATATGATGTTTATTAATCCACTAAACGTTTTACTCTTACACCACTAATCCTCTGAAACTCGCCGGCTAGACGGTTATAAATTCCTCTCGGGATTAAATGACCAAAATCCAATTCGCCCCTTGCTGCTATTTCTGCACACTTTGCCAGTAATCGGAACATCTCTGGAGTTGGCTGCACTGTTTCAACCCTTTCATTATCATCTCCGAAAAATAATGTCATCTGCTTCAAAAGCTCATACATTTCGGGATTTTGTCTCATAAACTCGGTTTTCGGCCTTTCGCAGTCATGATACAGCCTGTTTTGCCGAGGTCTCATGCAATATTCGCCAACTTTGTTTTTACAGTGCTCGATTAGGTATTTATTTATATATTCCAAAGGAAAACGATGCTCCATGCCTTTATATACCACATCAAAATATTCTTTTGACGGATTATACTCATCCATGTGCTTTTCAACTACAGTGTATGTAAATACCTCTACCTGTTCATGTCCTAGTTCAACCTTAACATTATCTATTTTCTCGTAATATTTTGGGGCACCCTCTCTTGAATTTAATGCTGATATCGCCTCTTCCGGAATATCATAAACAACGCCTAAAACATAATCCCCGGGCGATTCTATTATATCTAGTACACCTCCTTCCCAATTTTTAGAATATCTTGTAAACGCAAGTCTGTAGCCGTCTAGTATGCCAACCCCGCAAATATGAAATTTGTCTTCACAATTTGCCTTTCTCATAGTGTCCTTGAATGAATCAACATTTGTACAACTCCCGTAAGCAAAATACTTTTCTCTCATACAAATTCTCCTTTCTTTTCTATGAACTTTTTCCAGTTTCCATGCGATACTAAAATCCCGTTTTCTTTTGCATATTTCTCATCCGTGTAGACATATACCCAACAGATCGCTTCTTCTCCGTCTTCGGTCGATATGCTCCTTACTTGTCTGACATATAAATTATTGCTGCTTCTTTCATCATAGCCCTCTAAGCTGTCCAGAGATTCCATAAGGTTCTCATCAACAGGCTGAATAACTTCCCCTTCAATTGCCTCTTTTCCTGCTATTAAAGCCGGATATCCTTCAGGCAGATGGTAAAGCAATCCATAAGTTCTGCCTGCTGTTATGCGGTTTATCTGCCCTCCAAGATACCTTTTATGATTCCAAAGCCCCTGCATTAATGTTCCATATACGAATACCTTGTTTATATAAGTCTCGCTGCTTATTAATTCATCATTCACTTATATCATCCCGCCCTTTCTCTAAAATAAAATTTGCGTTGTTCAAAAAAAAAAGCTCTTTTCTTTTGGCTGTATTCCACGAAACCTTTTATGGCAATTCTATCACCAGAATAAGAAAAGAGCTATGAAGCTGGGCTTCATCTTTATAATCAATATAGATGTTTGGCTTCATGCTTTGTTTTTACAATAGCATTCATGCTTATTGCGTGTTTTTCATCATTTGAAGTTACTTCTATTTCTTCTCTATTGGGATTATATCTATCGATAATGCAATTAGTCAGGATATTGCTTTCTCCATTGCTGCCTATAAATTCAATTGCGCATTTCTTTCCATTTTTAAGAAAATCCAGTACGTTGCCTGCTCTTTCATCATATGAACACTCACGTTCAGTATAAAACAGTTCTTCGCTGCTATAACTATCCAACTCCTCATACCATGAAAGATCCATGGACAGCATACCGGTCACTTGTTTAATCCTCCTTCTGGCATAATCGGACAACTCATTCCAGATGTTTGCTGAAAGCTTTAAAGCATATTCTTTATAAGCCTCATCCTTAATCATATGCTGCAAACCCTGCAGCAACACAACAACCTGTGTTAAGTTCAAAGCAAGAAAAATTGGATGAACAGTTGACTGGAATTCTATATTGCCTTTTTGTCTCTCTATCCCACGCACTCTTATCTTCTGCCCCATAATAGATACGCCGGTGTAACTTCTTAATTTGGCTAAGTCTTCATCAATAGTTCTATCGCTTATCCAAAGCTTATTCCCTAAATAAGCAGTAGTTCGTCCTTTTTCATGTAATTCCTTGACTATGTACATCTGCCTGTCAAAGTCTGATGAGAAAAAAGGCGGAAATATAATCGGGATATGTATTTGGTATTTTTCTTTGATAAAACTGACAAACTCCTTATATATGTTTATTACCGTATTTTTGTCTCTGGTATATGACATCACGGATTCCTTTATTGCGGCGCCAATTGCCTCCTGTACTTCCGAATTGTTGATCGTTTTATTAGTGAAGTTTTTAATACTATCTTGAGATAAAAAGACAAATAGTTTTTTATCCTTGCTTGCCTTGACATCTTCTTCCGAATAACCCTTAAATAATCTTTCAACCATATCAATTCTGTACCGATATCTTAAGCTTTTATTTTCTAAAAATTTATCCACAACCTGATTTACGGTATCTGACATATATACCTAACCTCCCTTAATAAGAGACAATAATGTAAAATATGCTCTCTTATAATGATACCATAAATTTGGTAATTAATATAAAATGAGAATTGCAGAATATCAGATGGCGGTTCCGTTAAATTATTCTACTGCCTTATCCCTCATCTTTTCTATCAGCGCTAATACTCCGGCTTCCACCTTAATAAGGTCTTCTTTCTTTGGCGCTCCTTCAAACTCCACGGATTCAACGAATTCCCAGTTCATCTTATTTCTTTCGATAATTTCATTCAATTCCTTTTCCGCACCGCCGGACCAGCCGTATGATCCAAATCTGAATGCAGTCTTGCCTGTAATCCTTTTTCTGCCAAGCTCATTTAAAGCTGCCGCAACAGGCGGAAAAAGCTTGTATTCATATGTGGAAGCTGCAATAATTATCCCTGCGGATCTAAAAATAGTTGCGACCATTTCACTTTCACTTTCCAGCGGCATTTGAAGCTTATTGTATTTGACGCCTTCCCTTTGAAGTATGCCTTCAACGTAATCAATTGCTTTTGCGGTCATTCCATACATCGATCCCCACAATATGGTGACTTCATTCTTACCTGCTCCTTCGGCATATCG
>JAAYBO010000044.1 GCA_012730095.1 Clostridiaceae bacterium | reverse complement strand
TGAGTTACCAAAAACTAATATAATATTGACATATTTCAATCAATATTTTAAAATATAACCATATTTATACAATGTATACCATGCTTTAACAGAATTTGTTGAGAATTTTTGACACTAATGTCTTGTTTTTAGGAGTACATATGATGAAAGAACTGGAAAAAGCACGAAGGAATCTCTATGCTTTAATTGAGACAGGAACTGCGGAACAAATCATTGAAGCAAGCCGTTACCTTGATGAGCTGATACTTAAAAAGGTTTTTCGGCCTAATTGGCAAAAAAACAGCAGCGGCAGGTAAGATAGAAATGAGGGGTCTTTGCCCCCTCGTTATATCCTGCTCAAAAATCTCCCGGTACGCTTAATTGCCTCAATCAAATTTTCAGTTGATGTTGCATAAGTTGCCCGTACAAAGCCTTCACCGCATTCGCCGAACGCATTCCCCGGCACCATAAGCACTTTTTCTTCCATAAGCAAACGCTCGCAAAAGTGATCTGATGTCATTCCTGATTTGCGTATATCGGGAAATACGTAAAATGCTCCCTTTGGTTCAAAGCATTCCAGGCCAATGCCGCGGAAGCCGTTAAGTACAAGCCTTCTCCTTCGGTTATATTCCTTAACCATTTCCGCAACTTCATCATCAGCGTTTTTTAACGCTTCTATGGCTGCATATTGGGCTGTGGTCGGCGCACACATAATCGCATACTGGTGAACTTTTTTCATTTGCTCTATGACGTCCCTGTGCGCACACGCATAACCAATCCTCCAACCCGTCATCGCATATGCTTTAGACAACCCGTTTATTACTATTGTCCTGTCTTTCATTTGCTCAAAGTTTGCTATTGAAACATGGCTGCCTTCATATGTCAATTCAGCATAAAGCTCGTCGGAAATAATCATTATTTCCCTATCTTTCAAAAAATCAACTATTTCAGCATAATCATCATACTGCATTATCGCGCCTGTCGGATTATTCGGATAAGCTAAAATCAAAGCCTTTGTTTTTTCAGTTACGACTTCGGCCAAATCTTCACGCCTGATTCGAAATTCATTTTCAGCCTTTAACCTTAACGGTACAGGAGTTGCCCCGGAAAATAACGTGCACCCTTTATATGCGACAAATGAAGGCTCCGGAATAATAACCTCATCCCCTTTTGTAGCAAGGACTCTGATGGCCAAATCAATAGCTTCGCTTCCGCCTACCGTAACAAGGACTTCATGCTCCGGAGAATATTGCAGATTGAAACGCCTCTCCATATAGCGGCATATTTCACGTCTGAGCTCAATTGCCCCCGCATTTGATGAGTAATTTGTATATCCTTTTTCAAGAGAATAAATGCCTTCTTCACGTATATTCCACGGAGTAACAAAATCAGGCTCCCCGATTCCAAGTGAAATGACATCCTCCATTTCATTTACCATATCAAAGTATTTTCTTATGCCTGAGGGAGGAACAGCCGTGATATGCCGGCAGAGCATCTTTTTTATATTCATAAAACCACGGCCTCTCTATTATCTTTGTATTTTTGTTCAAAAACCACACCTTTTTCCTTATATTTTTTAAGGACAAAGTGGGTAGAGGTGCTTAAAACAGACTCTATCGGGGCCAGTTTTTCAGCGACAAACAACGCTACTTCCTTCATTGATTTTCCTTCAACAGTAACAAACAAATCATAGTCACCCGACATTAAACTTAAATGTGTTACCTGGGGATACTGGTAGATTCTTTCGGCTACCTTGTCAAAGCCGCGGCCTCTCTGCGGGGTTACCCTGACTTCAATATATGCGGTAACAGTTTCCTCTTCGGTTTTTTCCCAGTCTATAAGCGCAGGATATCCCAAAATAATATTTTTTTCTTCCATTTCTTTTATCATGTCAGCTACGTCTTCTTCTTCGATACCGAGCATAACCGCAATCTGCGCATTGGTTATTCTGCAGTTTTGTGCCAGTATTTCCAATAACTCGTTTTTCATAACAATCCTCCTAAAAATCCCGCAATTGACTGCGGGATTTTGTTTATCAATATTAATTAATATATCATTTCAGCAGTATATCATTCTGTCTGAGTTTCGCTATTGATAACCTCTTCATCCTCATATTCCGGTATTGCCTGAATTTCATTTTCCGTGTCATCAGGATTTTCGTTTTCACCGCTCGTTTCCTCTGTAGTATAATATAACTCATTTTGTTCAATATTCATTACAGTTTCATTAATTTCCTGCTGATACCTTGACAATATACCGGTAATTTGATTCTTTAGGTTTTTTAATTCCCGTTTTATATCAACAATCTTTTCCCTTTCTGATTCAAGCAATTGATTTAGCCTTGCTTTTTCCTCGACTGCCCGGCCTCTTGCTTCCTCCATCATTGCTTCAGCCTTTTCCTGGGCTTGCATTAATACACCTGCAATTTTTTCCTTGTCCCTTATTAAATTTTCGGCTTCCTGTGACAATTGTTCATACTTTGCAGTCAACTCTTTTATCTGGAATTTCAGCATAGCATTTTCCTCGTCTTTTTCCTTCAGCCGTTGATCAAACTCACGTATAATCCTTTCAATATATGCATTCACATCAGAGCGTTTAAACCCGAACATCGAAGATCCAAATTTTTTTTCGCCTGCCACAATAATACCCCCTCTTATCGGTATGGTTTTTTGATTCTCTGTAAGCATTTATATTCCTGCTTACCATAAAGGCTGTCGGCAAAGACATTGTGTAAAAACATACCATTTTTATTAACCATCTTTTGCAAAGCCTTCTATTTAAATATCGGCAGCAACGAAATTTATATTATACAGTAGTATATAGCAAAAATGCCCTTTTTACAATACGCTTTACGCTGCTGTTTTGCCGCATATCAATTAGATCTATTGCGCAGTAATTTATTAGACCGCCCCCAGGTATCCTGCTAAAAGCAGTGCGCTGGAGAATGTCGCCCATCATCAGCGAAACACCGGAGTAATACGTTTATCACAAAAACATATTGGAACAAATTGTTTTTTATCTTGCGTATTATTAATACGGTAATCAGGGCATATATACATTTAATTGGTTAAATATAAGAAATATGCGGCTGTATTAAATAACCTGATCGTTTATTTCTTAAACTATGCTTAAAAAGGTTTTAATGCGCATGTTTTGTAAATAATAATATATATGTTTTTACTGTTGCAAATACCAATTAATTCATACTTGAAAGGATGGACTTTTATTATGAATATCCTTGGGAAAATTAAAGTTACGACAGAATTGCCCCCCGA
>JAAYBO010000372.1 GCA_012730095.1 Clostridiaceae bacterium | reverse complement strand
TTCCGCCTTTTGCCATTTCAATAAGGTCGTCAAATTTGCGGATATTTAGCATGAGGCTCGATAAACCAAGCAGTGTTCCGCCGCCGACTCCGGTTCCCCCAAGATGCGTAACATTAATATGTTCGGCTTTTACAAAGGCGGTACCGGTTCCCATACTGACAACAACCGCGTTTTGAATTCCCGATAAGAAAAGCCCTCCCATGCCTATTGAATAAAATTCCTCGGCACGTCCTGTCGGAATTCCGAAAATGCGTTCCTTTACCTGTGAGGAACCCACCCCGGTAACCATTACAAAATCGATATCATCAAGTTGAAGCCGATTATTGTTCATAAACTTACCAAATGCGCCGTAAAGGGAAGAAATGGGGTCTGCCGCTTTTACAAGCATAGGGCTTATTAGCGAATCGTCTTTGAATCCGATTATTTTTGTAGTGCTTCCGCCTATATCAATTCCAATAATCATACCCAATTTTATCAACTCCGACCCATTTTTTATTGTTTAATTTCGCATTTTCCTGACGGCAAGTACAACCGGAACAGACAATAAAACTGCTGCCAGCACCTCCAGAGGTGCATTTGGCAGTGCCATTGCGAATATATAAATGCCGGAAACCTTTCCGGTCAGTCCAAGAGCATCGATATACCGCTTGGCATACAGAATGTAAATCATTCCAAGAACGCCGATTGTGTTTGTTACCGTTGCAAGGATTGACGATACACCTATTGACAATACCTGGCCTTTTTCCTTAAGAGCTTTATTCAATGCGCTGTAAGAATAATGGGCAACTATCCCTATCAGGATTCTCGGCAAAACCGATACCAACGGGTTAAGGAAAGCGAAAGCAACGGGTAGAGGTGTATAAGTTGCGGTATAAAGGCTGGCAAGTCCGAATATCATACCAACAAACGCTCCTACAACAGGGCCTTCCAATATTGCACCAATAATTGTCGGAATATGCATCAGTGTAATTTGAACCTGCAAACCGGGGATCATAATAAAACCAATAGGTGTAATATTAAGCGCGATCGATAATGCGGACAGGATTCCGGCAACGGCAATCCTTCTTACATTGAATTGTGATTTTGAGATCTCATGATTCATTTTTAACCCTCCGTTCTCATTCCAAATTGGATATAAGTCGAATCAAAGTAAAAAGTCCTATGATTATTCCACATAAATATGCTTTACTTATTTACGGGTAATAACCATAATATATGTGTTTGTCCGGTTTCTGAAACAGAATACCGGCGTATATTAAAATATATTATCATAAACATTAATGGTTCTGCAATAAAAACTTTCAGCAAAATGTCAATTTATTCATTTTTTGAATGTTATACAAAATTTGAATTCGAAATTGAGTCGTTTGAATATTCACATTATGTATGTCATTAAAATAATAAATGTTTACAGGTCATGCCGCTGTATGTACAATATGCACATACAAAGCATAGGGGGTAGCTTCTAAATTGTACACTCATTACAAAAAAATTCTGCGACATATAAAACATTATTATCAATTATATATTCTTGTTTTACCTGCTGTGGTAATTATCTTTTTGTTTAACTATATCCCCATGTAC
>JAAYBO010000355.1 GCA_012730095.1 Clostridiaceae bacterium | reverse complement strand
TATCGGAAACAACTCAACATATGAGGCTGCCGCATCGGGCGTTGAGGATGCTGCTCAGGAAGAATATTCAGCAGAAGCTGTGATTGAAAGATATGGTTCTTTATTTTTTGATGAAGAGGTTCAATCCGAAATTGAACTTGTAAACATAATAAACATAGAGCATGACGGCGAAAGCAAAAATGTTGAGGATTTTGTGATTTCTGCCCTTGTTTCCGGGGATGTTGAACTTGATTATGATGAATCATTGACTTTAATGATATTTATAAAAAAAGACGATAAATTTGAACTTCTAACAGATCCGGTGGAGGGCTATGCATGGTTCCTGCCGAAAGTAAGCTTTCCTAATATAGGGGAAGAAAATCCTAATCATATACGGTTTATTGCTTTCCCAAAAAATAGTTACAACAACCTGGAGCTTGATGTAAACCTTCAGATTACTGATATGGAGCATGTTGTTGTTGTATCGAAACTGAGGGAGTTTCGTTTAAATGTGCAGCAGGCATTAAATCTTTTGCTTGATAATATACATGAATCGGAGTAAAAACATGCGATTATCCAGTGCAGAGTTCAAAAAATCTATACTAATGATTTTTTTGTTTTTACTCTGCTTTTTTCAAATGGGAATTCTATGGAGCGAAAAAAATCCAGGGGTTCTTTTTTCATTTTCACACAGCGCAAGAAGTAATAGTTCTATAGATATCGATGAAGTAAAAGAAAACTATTACCGTCCAAAAGCAATATTAATTTCGAGCGGTAAGGGAGACTTATACTGGAAGCTTAATTCAAAGAGTAATCTTTACCGTTTGATATGGAATGATTTTAAAGATAGTTACTTAAGCCAGATAATTCAATCAAAACCCAGCATTCGAGATAAAGATTACGAACAAAGCTGGGAATATCTTAGCAGGATGAAGTCAATAATACTTGAGTTTGAGTGCGAAATTCCGTCCGGTGTAATTCATTGGATGGAGAATCTTGATGCCGCCTCTCTTTCAACCATTTCAAATATTTATAAAATTGCTGTTCATCCATCTGAGGACATAAATAATGATAAAAATACGCTGTATGTGTACGATGGTAAAAATGTTTATAAATATGTTGTTACAATAAAGCAGGGAAACATGAAAAAGGAAGATTACATTAAGGCTATAGAAACTGCTTCTGAAAACGAATCGGTTGTTTCGATGAACAGATTAATTACATATAATCCTATAACGGAGCAGCAAGAGCTGCTTGTGAGCCTGTCCGACGAGGAGAAAAAAATTTGGGATCTTTTATTAACCACACCAGACAAAATAGTATTGAAAAAAGATAACATCGACATAGTTCAGGATTATCTTCTTGACGAATACAGAGGTTCCGTGGTTTCAAAAAGAAGTGATGACGGCACTAATATTATTTTTTCAGATCCGGAAAAGGTTTACCGCTATTACAATAACGGGCTTTTGGAGTACCAATACCGGAATAAGGAATCTGTGGAAAAAGGCCGCGTTGAAGAGGCCCTTGAGCAAGCCTTGATTTTTATTGAATACCGAAGAAGGGATTTGATAGAAGGAGCTGAAATAATCCTGTCGGATATTAAAGATAAAGGAAGATATTATGCTTTTACATTTGATTATGTTGTTGATGATATGAAAGTCAGAGTATTAAAGTCACGTACTGGTTCGGTGGAGCCTGCTATAGTTATAAATGCCGTAAAGGATCGTATACTTGATGCGAAATGGTATATAAAAACCTTCGCAAATAATGATTACAGTAATGTGTATAACATATCTTTCTTCCGGTTTTATGAAAATGTATTTATAAGAGAATATCCACAGCTTCGGAATAAGCCTGTTATTGTTGATGTTTCCACTGAATATCTGTTTTCGGATATCGGAACAAGGGCCGAACCCTTTTGGCTTATTGAAACAAAAGAGTCCCAGGTAATTTTTATTGGAATGCAGGGAAAGGAATAATAATATGGATTGGCTCAAGGCAAAAAACATCATACTTGTGATGCTGATTCTGTTGAACATTTTCTTATTGATAAACGTTATGAGTGTAAAAGATGTATTCAAATTTACTGGCCAATATCAGAAAGATGCTAAACAGGCGCTTGAAGAGGCAGGTATTGTAATAGAAGGTAAAATACCATTTTACGGAAGGCCGCTTGGAAGGATTAGCTATATCGAGGCGGAGCCGGATAAGTATAAGAAAGCTGTGGAAAGACTGACGGGCTTAACTTATGAACCAACTGAAGATCGGCGACGCGGCGAATGGCGGAATAATGGCCTTTCTTTTATATTGGACGGAGAAAAATTTATATATACGAATGAAAACGACACACAGGTTTTTTCAGTGGAAAAAGAACAAAAGCTTTGTAGAGAATTATCAGCGTGGATAAAGAAAAAAGGTATATTCAATGATTCATTTCTGCCCGATCGCATAATTAGGGACAATGATACCGTTACGGTTGAATTTGTACGGAAATATCGCGGATTTCCTCTTTTCGATAATAATATTGTTTTTCATCTCTCAGGTTCACAGCTTATAAAGGTTGAAGGCAGCCTTAAAGTATTTGATACGATTAAATTAAGCAAAGCCGATGGCATAGTCTCGGCGAATATCGCTCTGCTAACAGGAAAAGATAAAATAAAGGATGTTATCACATCTGTTGAGATAGGGTATTTACAGCCGCAGAGTGAAGAACTTTTTGATATACCTGTCTGGAGGATCTGCCTTAAATCTGGAGAGAAGGTTTACTTTAACGCTTATACCGGTGAATGGCTGGAAGTGAATTAGATTTTAATTTTTTCCGATTATATATATTAACGATACAAGTTTTTTCCTCATCACTTTGAAATTTCCTCCGTTTTTTAATGAGGGAAAAGATGGATTATGTGAATGTTCCAAAACAGACAAAATCGGATTGTGAATATATACTATATAGTGGTATAATAATTTAAGAAATCCCTGATAGTGTAATCCTGCAAATTTGGGTAAAGTATGCCGGAATACCTATAAAATAATATTTTTACAAAAGAACTGGAAAGATGGTGTTTCATATTGGGAAAACTGATTATTCGTGGACAAAAAAGGTTAAAGGGAGAAGTTACGGTCAGCGGGGCAAAAAACGCCGCTGTAGCAATCCTCCCTGCCACAATTCTATCTGAAGGCAGCTGTATAATTGAAAACGTTCCCGATATATTAGACATAACAATTCTTAAAAATATTTTGACTAACCTTGGTGCAAAGATCGAAAATCTTAACAGCTCCACGATAAAGGTTGATGTTTCAAATGTGAGCTCCTATGTGGCGACAGATAGTCAGATAAGCAAACTTCGCGCTTCTTATTATTTGATGGGAGCTCTCCTTGGTAAATTTAAAAGAGCCGTTGTCACTTTTCCCGGGGGCTGTGATTTTGGAGTCAGGCCGATAGATCAGCATATAAAAGGCTTTGAAGCTCTTGGCGCAAAGGTTGATATAGAACACGGAAAAGTAATAATTGCCGCGAACAGGCTCGTTGGCGCGCCGATTTACCTTGATGTCGTCAGCGTAGGGGCAACAATAAATATCATGCTTGCCGCGGTAAAAGCCGAAGGAATAACAACCATCGAGAACGCTGCAAAAGAGCCCCATATAGTCGACCTGGCAAACTTTTTGAATGCTATGGGCGCCGATATAAAAGGGGCGGGTACCGACGTTATTAAAATAAGGGGGGTAAAGGAACTAAAGGGCGGACACACATATATGATAATTCCCGATCAAATTGAAGCCGGAACTTTTATGATCGCCGCAGTTGCTACACGCGGAGACGTGCTTGTTAAGAACATAATCCCAAAGCATATGGAGTCTTTAACCGCCAAACTTCAGGAAATGAATGTGAAGGTTGAAGAGTTTGATGACAGTATCCGTGTAACTGGCCGGGACAAAATTCAAAAAGTTAATATAAAGACGCTGCCCTACCCGGGGTTCCCAACCGACCTTCAACCGCCTTCCACGGTCCTGTTATGCAGAGCCGAAGGTACCAGCACAATTACAGAAGGAGTTTGGGACAACCGTTTCCAATATATCGATGAATTGAAAAGAATGGGCGCAAATATAAAAGTTGAAGGCAGGATGGCCGTAATTGAAGGAGCTGTCCGTCTCAGCGGTGCTCCGATACGAGCGACGGATTTGAGGGCTGGAGCAGCGATGGTAATTGCCGGGATGATGGCACACGGCGAAACAACTGTTTCGAATATAGAGTGTATCGACCGTGGTTATGAGAAACTTGAAGAGAAGCTCAGAAATCTTGGAGCGGATATCCGGCGTGTCACAAATGAAAAATCTAAGAATAGATAGAGGATGAAGACATGTTAAAACTTGCAAGTTTGTATAGCGGCAGCAGCGGGAATTCTATCTATATCTCAAGCAAAAGCACGCATATTCTTGTTGATGCGGGGTTGAGCGGAAAGAGAATAGAGAAATCAATGGCTTCCATCGGAGGAAGCATCAAAAATATCCAGGCAATTCTGATAAGTCATGAGCATATGGACCACATTCTGGGTGCGGGTGTTTTATCACGCCGTTATGGAATCCCGATCTACGCAAATGAAAAGACATGGGAAGCAATGCGTGTAAGCCTTAAAAAAATTGACCCCGATTGTATACGGATTTTTTTAACCGGACAGCCGTTCAAAATAGGTGATATTGAAGTCAATACATTTAGTACGCCTCATGATGCGATTGAACCGGTAGGGTTCAACTTCTGCTGTAATAAAAAAAAGGTAACCATTGCCACCGATATCGGGCATATACATAAGTCACTTTTGAATAACCTTGTAGGAAGCGATATGATTTTATTGGAATCCAACCATGACATTGAAATGCTGAAAGTAGGAAGATACCCTTGGCCTTTAAAGCAGCGCATTATGAGTGATAAAGGGCACCTGTGCAATGATATGGCTGCCAAGGTTGTCGCATATCTTGCCGCTAACGGTACAAAAAAGTTTTTGCTCGGTCACCTGAGCAAGGAGAATAATTTTCCGGAGCTGGCGTTTCAAACGGTGAAGAATGCATT
>JAAYBO010000354.1 GCA_012730095.1 Clostridiaceae bacterium | reverse complement strand
ATAAAACCCATTTTGTATGTGAAATGATCCAGTGTGTCCGCATTTTCATAAACGAGAGGATTTATCAGGTTCGTTAAGATATCCGCATCCGTGCTTAATATGGATGCCAATTGTATAAGAACAAAAGCAACCGGCGCCATAAGCTTTTCAAAACCGGTTTTTTCCTCTCGTCCTTTTGCTGTTCCCCATGTTTTTAGAATCAACACGGTTGGGATGCCAGCGTTTTTTACCGCCAATAAAAAAGCGTAAATAAAGGGGAATGTCTGGGGTGACAATAAAGCGTTTGTTCCTTGAAACGAGAAAATGCAAATATGTGCTAAAATACTCCCCGGTATAAACAATGGTATCAAAATAATTGTCAGAAATATGTTCCGGATTCTTTTTTGCACCGTCATCAGCGATACGGATAAAAGGCAGCCCAAAACCAATACCATAACAAGGTAAAGCATATTAAGCCTTACAGTATTAATTAACACTCTCCTAAAATTAATGGTTTCAAACAATCGGGATATATTCTCTAAACCTGTAAACGGACTTCCGGAAATACCTTTCATCATGTTGTAGTCTTTAAACGAAATAACAATTCCGTTAAACAGCGGAATACCGTGCAATATAAAAAGAATAAGAAGAATAAACGCTCCTGCGGCAATTACAGCACTATTTTTTGCTGATCTGTTCATAATATCTTCCTCCCTAAACCCAAACCGGAATTGGTTATGCACTTCTCCCTGTTTTCCACTTAACCCCCCGAATTTAATAGTATCATAAAACAATATAACTAAGAACCGATATTTTAAATTTTTATTCCAACCTTTTTGCTCTTTTTCCGTTACAATATATGTAGGCAGATAATTACTGGAAGGTGGTGGAAAGTTGGATGACATAGCGCTAATCCGGCAGTGTAAAAAAGGAAAACGAACAGCTTTTGAATTAATAATAAAAAAGTAGTATCTGCCGCTTACCCGATTTTTCTATAAACATATTCAGGACACGCATGTTTGCGAAGATTTAACCCATGATGTTATTGTAAAATTCATGGAAAATGTACATAAATACAAACCAATAAAGGGAATTAAGTTTTCAAGCTGGTTGTTCAGGATTGCTTACAATACATATATTGATTATCTCAGAAGGCTGCCGCAGAAAAACGAAGCGGCTTTAGATCATGAAATGGAGTTGTGCGACAGCCACAACACAGCAGACGAAGCTCTTTTAAGAATAGAATATGAGGAGCTGGACAGAAATCTTCACCTCCTGCCGTGCAGAATGAGAACCTTACTGGTTTTAAGGTATATTAACGGTTTGAGCTATGCGGAGATTGAAAAAATAACAGGTATTGAAAAAACAAAAATCAAATCACGAATTCACTATTCTTTGGACAAGATGAAAAAGCTGTATTCCAGGGAAGGAGGGAAAGCGGAATGAATGACAAACAGAGGATGGGAAACAACACAAAACAAACAGAACAAATACCGGTAATGAAGGCGGAACACTTCATTAATTGGATAAGCCCCGAAATTAATCAGGACGCATACAAAGCACAACGGAAACATAAGAGAAGAATGGAAACGTTAAGCTTGATTTTGGGTTATCTCTTCTTTCTTTTTTTCGCAGGAATCATATATTTGGATTACAGGGTGAACGGTATGCTGAACCTTGTCCCGCTCTACTTGTATTCCGCAGGTGTTTTGTCTTTGGGTTTGATTATATATATACCGCTATTAATCAAGTTTAAAAAAGTAAACTGAAAGGAAAGGTGATATAGATATGATGAGCAAACTATTCTCGGTGCAAAAAGGACTCAGGGTT
>JAAYBO010000353.1 GCA_012730095.1 Clostridiaceae bacterium | reverse complement strand
GCCAAATAACCAGCGGGTGATTCGGGTGTTTTCGGTTACGCAGGGCGACATGAAGGACCCGCGGGAATATACCTCATAATCTATTGTACATACAGTTTTCTGCGCACTGCTATAACAAATGCATCCACACAAACCGCACCGGCCTGCAGTAATACTTTCCCGCATTCTTCAAGCGTACTGCCCGTTGTAATAACGTCATCGACCAAAAGCACACGCCTTCCCTCAATCAAATACGGTTTTTTTACGTGGAACGCGCCTTCAGGATTCTTATATCGTTCATCTTTTGCAAGCGAGCTTTGCGGAGGAGTATTTTTTCTTTTTACCAGTGTTCCAACGCTCACGGGAATGTTCAATTTTTTCGCCAGACTGCGCGCGATAAGCTCCGACTGGTTATAACCCCTTTCCCGCCTCCTTTTTGAATGTATCGGAACAGGTATTGCAATATCATATTTATTCGCCCGTTCAAACTGTGCTGAAACTCCGGCGAAATATTCTTTAATTAACGGATATGACATATCAACCAATATTTTGGCATTTCCAGGTCTGTCGTTGAATTTTAAATGATGAATTGCTTTTCTAATGCCTTTTTCATAATCAAATGCGCAGTATATATTGCTTATGCTTTTTCCGGCCGGATTACCGAACTGATGCCGGTTGATATACGGAATGTTTTTTTCGCAGTCACTGCATAAGTAATTTCGCACATTAACAGCAAGCACACAGTCACAGCAGATGCAGCGGGGCGGGAAAAACATACGCAGGAAATATTCAATTCGCGGAATCTTACCGCATTCCATAACCATACCTCTTTACGACTGCCGCAGCTTTAGAAGTGAATCAGAATTCCGGCAGAGACTGGTTTGTGAAAATATTGCAAAGCTTTTCTTTTAAACCGGTGAAACGTTCTCTTTCGAAATTATTATCCACCATACTCTTTAAAATGTTAATATCCCCGACAAGAATCACCAACTGGCGTGCACGGGTTATTGCGGTATATAACAGGTTTCTGCATGCCAGCATTGGAGGTACGCCCGACAGCGCGATAACCACCGCTGGGAATTCGCTCCCCTGGCTTTTGTGTACGGTAATCGCATAAGCCAATTCCAATTGATCAAGCATGTCAAAATCGTACTCGACAACTTTACCGTCGTCATATGAAACCGTTAAAAAACTGTTATCTACATCGATTTTTTGAATTATTCCCATATCACCGTTAAAAACACCTTCGCCAGCTATTACAGATTCCTTTTCTCCGCCGTTTCTCCATGAAAGGCTGTAGTTGTTTTTTATGTGCATTACCCGGTCATTCTCCCTGAAAACAATATCCCGGTAACGCTTCTCCGCTAAGCCCGGTCGCGGTGGATTCAGCTTGCCTTGAAGCGCGGCATTAAGGTTAAAGATCCCAGCCAGTCCTTTTTTCATCGGTGACAGAACCTGAATATCCCTTATTGGATCTAAACCGAATTTTTCGGGAATTCTTGATGTGCATAATTCCAGTATCGCTTCGGCAGTATCTTGCGGAAGGCTTTTATTGATAAAAAAGAAGTCCTCACCAGATGTATTGATCACCGGATATTTCCCTTTATTAATCATGTGAGCGTTTGTTACAATTGAACTCTCCTCCGCCTGGCGGAATATCTGGTCAAGGCGGACCACATTCAAAACCCCGCTGTCTATCATATCCGAAAGAACCCTGCCCGGCCCCACCGAAGGGAGCTGATCCACATCTCCTACAAACACCAGCCGCGTTCCCGGAACAATCGCTTTTAAAAGCGCGTGCATAAGCAAAACATCTACCATAGACGCTTCATCTATTATTACAACATCCGCTTCAATCGGATCCTGTTCATTTTTTCTAAAGTTTCTGCTGCTGTCATCGCCGTCAATATATCCAACCTCCAGAAGTCGGTGTATCGTTTTGGCTTCCGTTCCTGATGCTTCGGTCATTCTTTTTGCGGCTCTGCCCGTAGGGGCTGCCAAAACAACTTTCATTCCCTGTTTTTTAAAAAGAGAAATTATTCCTTTAATAAGGGTTGTCTTCCCTGTTCCCGGTCCCCCCGTAACAACCAGTATGCTCTCCGATGCCGAACATCGTATAGCTTCAAGCTGTTTATCGGCATATGTCACATGCTGCTCGTTTTCAACTTCTTTAAGTGCTTCGTCAAGATTATATATTTTTTTCTTGGGTTCGGCCGAGCAAACATGATATATTTTTCGGCACACATACTGCTCGGCTTTGTAAAACGCCGATAGATAAACCCTATCGGGGTTTGACCTTTCAATATATATACTCTCTTCAAAAATCATTCCGTCCAGTACTTCCGCAGCCGTTTCGTCGTTTACCCCCAAAAGACGGGCCGTATACGGAATAAGTATATTTGCGGGAAGATATACGTGACCTTTTTGCACTGCAGCAGACAAAGCATATTGAACTCCGCTTTGAATGCGAAATTTAGAGCATAAGTCTATACCGATTGAAATTGCAACCCTGTCTGCAATTCTAAACCCTATATTGATATCATCATCGGTAAGCCGGTATGGGTTTCGTTTTATTTCTTCAATAGATTGTTCACCAAATTTTTTCCATACCTTTACGGCATAATTTGCCGATATCCCATAGCTCTGTAAAAACATTACAACTTGGCGTACTTGTTCCTGCTCCATGAATGCTTGTCCGATGCGTAAAGCCTTACCGGTGCTTATCCCTTTAATTTCGGAAAGCTTTAAAGGTTCAAACTGCAAAACATGTATTGTTTCATCACCAAACTTATCAACAATTTTTTTTGCCGTTGCTTCACCTATTCCTTTAATTACTCCTGAAGCAAGGTACTTAAAAATGGCATCCGTTGTTTTAGGCAGGCGCCTTTCATATGATTCCACTTTCAGCTGTTTGCCGTAATCCTGATGAACTACCCATGTACCGCTTACAAAAATGGTTTCACCTATGCCCAGTCCCGGAATATAGCCGACCAAAGTAATTAACCGGCGGCCTGCCCTGATATCACAAACCGTATATCCGTTATTTTCGTTACAGTATATTATTTGTTCAACTATTCCCTCAATTTGCTCCAAAAAGAATCTCCGTCCATGAATTATTAGGTAATAAAGATTTGGTGGGCAGAAAAACTTTACAGCCTAATTAATGCCGTTGTCTATTACCCGTATCAATTTTACTCCAATTTATATCGTCCAGCAATACCAAACGTGGATACTCGGCAGAAAGCTTTTCAACAACTGGTTTATTTGGATCCTTTTCGGAAATACCAACATATAAACAACCATCGGTTCCAAGTTTTTCCGAAATCCCGTCCATAAAAACACACCTTATTTTTCCTTCCAGTCCTTCGTCTCCAGGCTTAGGAACCAGGCATAATTTCCCACCACAGGAATTGCATCCGATTTTTGCTCTTGTAATTATTGTCTGAATAAAATGATATATACCGTAAAAAGCAAACAAGGAAATAATAATATAGATTACCATACTTCCCACACCCTGACTGTTTCTATTATCATTATATGCAAAATAAAAAATGATTCCACTGTATCGGAAGTGTTACAGCGCGGCTGGCATCGGCTAAAATTAAAAATTTGGTTTAAAAGTAAATTTTATGGGTATAGAATAACTGAGCATACAGTATTCGACACCTGCAAAACTATCGCATATTAATATTTGGTTGTTCTGAGGTTGTTATGAAAAAAGTATCGCTTAATGAACTTGCTCCCGGAATGATACTGGCCAGGGATGTTATATTGGATGACGGACGGTTCCTTCTGTTAAAAGGTTTTACAATTAAGGACAGGTACCTGGAGAAAATCAGGCTGTATAATGTTCCACATGTTTATGTCGAAGACGAAATAGGAAAAGTGGAATATTTCAGCGAAGAAAAAGTATATACCGAAACCTTCCAGACAATAAAGTCGGTTATGGATACCGTACGCGGCGGCGGGAGTGTCAATCTTCCGGTGATAAAGGAAACCGTCGATACCATTGTCCAGAAAATACTGAATGATGACAATGTCTTTATGAGGCTGTCCGGAATACGCGATATTGATAATTATACATACCTCCATTCGGTTGATGTATGCATATATTCTGTAATCGCGGGAAAGAGCCTTAACATGTCAATAGATGAAATAAATGAATTGGCTCTTGGAGCGATACTTCACGATATCGGGAAATGCAAAGTCCCCCTTTCAATTCTAAATAAGCCTTCAAGGCTTACGGCCGATGAGTATAATATAATTAAAAACCATACCCATTACGGTTATGATATAGCAATAAGAACCCCCGGCGTAAATGAGAAAGTTGCACGGATTGCGCTCTTGCATCATGAACACTGGGACGGAAGCGGATACCCCACAGGAATGTCAGGAGAAGAAATAGATTACATGGCCCGTATTGTATCAGTTTCCGATGTATATGACGCTCTCACGGCAAACAGGGTTTATCGTAAAAGATTTATGCCGCATGAAGCTGCGGAGTATATAATGGCAAATTCAGCAAGCCATTTCGATTACGAAATCCTTAAAAATTTCCTGGACAATATTGCGATATATCCTGCAGATATAATAGTACTGTTAAACACCGGCGAAATTGCCAGGGTTGTGGAATCGAGGGGAAAAGAGTCGCTTCGCCCGAAGGTTATGGTTATAACCCGCAAAGACGGCCCCCCGGTTCTTGAACCATATGAAATCGACTTAATGGAAAACCCCACGATATTTATTGTAGATATTTTGAGCTAACCGTTATGCTAAACCGGCAAGCCGGCTGATAATTTAACAAACAGGCGGGGATAGAGCCTAAAGTCAAATCCCCGCCTCATGCTTTAATATTTCAACCTTGTCTGTCTTTTCCCAGGTAAAATCATCATCCTCCCTGCCGAAATGTCCGTATGCGGCAGTTTTACAGTAAATAGGCCTGCGAAGTTTCAAATCACGTATAATAGCCGCGGGACGAAGATCAAAAGTCTTTTGAATAATTTGCGCTATTTTTTTATCGTCTATCTTACCGGTTCCAAAAGTTTCAACCATTACCGATACGGGCTTCGCAACCCCGATTGCATATGCCAGTTGAACTTCACAGCGGTTTGCAAGACCCGAGGCAACAACATTTTTTGCAACATAACGAGCGGCATATGAGGCCGAGCGATCAACCTTTGTCGGATCCTTCCCGGAAAACGCTCCTCCTCCATGCCTCCCCATTCCGCCGTAGGTATCGACTATTATCTTTCTTCCGGTGAGCCCCGCATCACCCTGAGGGCCTCCAATAACAAACCTTCCGGTAGGATTTACAAGATACCGGGTTTTTTCGTCCAGCAAGTTCTCCGGTATCACCGCTTTGATTACCTTTTGAATTATATCTTTTTCTATCGTCATTTGATCAACATCCGGCAAATGCTGGGTAGAAATAACCACGGTATCCACACGGACAGGCTTTCCGTTCTTATATTCTATCGTTACCTGTGATTTTCCGTCGGGAAGAAGATAGTCAATTATACCTTCTTTACGCGCCTCCGTCAGCCTTCTTGTCAGCTTATGCGCAAGAGAAATAGGCATTGGCATTAACTCCGGCGTTTCATCACAGGCATAACCGAACATTATGCCTTGATCTCCCGCTCCGATCGCTTCTATTTCCTTGTCATCCATTTCATTCCTTTTGGCTTCATAAGCCCTGTCAACACCCATCGCAATATCCGGAGACTGCTCATCTATAGATGTCAGGACCGCGCATGTATCACAATCAAATCCATATTTTGCCCTGACATATCCGATGTCTCGGACAGTATCCCTTACAACTTTAGGAATATCAACGTAACATTCTGTTGTAATCTCCCCCATAACAAGAACCATCCCTGTTGTAACGGCTGTTTCACAAGCGACACGCGCCATTGGATCCTCTGTAAGTATTGCATCCAGAATTGCGTCGGATATCTTATCGCAAATCTTGTCGGGGTGCCCCTCCGTAACTGATTCGGATGTAAATAATACTCTGGACATATTTATTCGTCTCCTTCCTTAGATTCATTCCTTAAAAGCTATTTTATCCCTGCTGACACTCAGAGGGCTGAATTTTTATCTGTTCAGGCAAACCGCGCTTAACATTTCCGATAGCATCAGTTAAGTTTTATGAATACCTAACATGAATTAAAAATAAAAAATCTCTTCAATGAAGAGATTCTATAACCCTCCTCATCTCTCAGGATATCTCCTGCAGGAATTGGCACCATGGCATCTCGCCGGTTGCCGGGTTTCATAGGGCACAGTCCCTCCACCTCTCTTGATAAGGAAAAAACCATTATTCATTTGTAAGGAAATAATATCATGGGCTGCTGTAAAAATCAAGGATCGGATATATTTTTTCTCTTTTTATATTTGCGGATGTACTGCTGTTCAAACACCCAATAATATAGAAGAACTATTGTACAATAAAAGGAAACCCGTCTTGTTTCCGTTATTGTATAATAGTTCTAAAGGTAACGTATGAACAGTAACAAGAATGTTATGATACTATTCACTCCTGTTCAAACATATCCTTGCCAACACCGCAATCGGGACACACCCAATCATCGGGAATGTCTTCAAAAGATGTTCCGGGCCCGACTCCATTGTCCGGATCGCCCACTTCCGGATCATAAACATAACCGCATACGGTGCATACCCACTTTTCCATTCCAACCACTCCTTTCAATTATTTTAAATATACCACGTACATACCTTCATAAACAGAATATTTGAAGAAGGCAGACTTTTTTAAGTTGATTTCACCGGATACTGCGGCCCAAATATTCCGTCCTGCCGCGATTATACTTCCACAGTGCATGATGCAGTCCATCTGCTATTGTTTCGGCCATTTTCATAACAAGGCTCAGCCGTGTATTCTGCAGAACCATAAATTCCATCCATCCGCCGTGGTTGACAATACCGGTAACATGCATATCTCCGGTTTCGGGTAGTTCCTTTTTTAGTCCGGCTCCCGGTCTTATCGGACCATCTCCCACCGTGATCCGCCCTATATGGCCCGGCATACCTAAACAGGCGTCTATTGCAATAATATAATGAAAAGGTATTTCAGTTTTCAGCCTTTCCAAAGTCTGATCCAGATTCGCAGCATGAACCGGATATTCAAGATTTCCGACCACCCGGACGTAAGGAAGTTTATACCTGCCCAGACGATATCCTACCAAAGGTCCCAGTGAATCGCCCGTTGAACGATCTGTTCCGATGCACAAAACAATTATTGTTTTTTCAAACGGAATCGACAATATATGTTTGTTGACAGCCCGTGACAGATCATAGGCCGCGCCCCTTTTGTGGACATCAATATACTCTTTCAATATATCTTTTCCTTTCATCGGTAAAAATAAGCTTTCCTGCTCAATAAAACTGAAACTTCTTGATAAAATTTCTTATCAGGCTAATTAATGATTATTCCCATTGACTATCTACTTATGCATGGCAAAACAACTGATTTTAAACAAGGATTTAAAAAAGTGACCTGAGAATAAGCATTTTTTATGCAATAATGTTTGTCACTGCCGTAAATTAATTTGTTGCAGCCAAACCGGCTTTATGTTAATATGAAAAAAACAGGTTAAATTTGTTAATTTTATGTGACAACAATCGGCTGGACGAAATCTACATCGTTTTGTCCGGCTTTATCAATAAAAATTTAAACCAGGCAGGATAGAAAATAATGTTTTCTCCTTACTTTTCTTCAGAAGATTCAAGTTTTAAATTTATTCTGGACATACTGGACGGAATGCATGATTGGGTGAGGGTTATTGACAGGGATAATTCCGTTATTTTTATAAACCGGTCCATGGAGGAAGGCCTTTGTGTTGAAGACCTATCCGGGAAAAAGTGCTATGAGCTTCTGGGCAGGGATTCTCCATGTGAAAACTGCATAACCCGTAAAACGGTATTTGAGGGCCAAACTCACAAAAAAGAAGAGGTTTTTAATAACAGAATATTTTCGGTAATGAGCTCTCCCATTGTTGCCGATGACGGCAATATCCACTATGCCGTTGAGGTATTAAGGGATGTCACAAAGGAGAAGGAATTGGAAAACCGCCTATTAAACCAGAATATAAAACTGCAGCATGATTTGGATATGGCCCGAAAACTTCAGATGCAGCTGCTTCCCCGAAATATACAATTTCCGCAGCTTGATTTTGCCTATCTTTACCACCCATGCGCCGAATTAAGCGGCGATATGATTAACATCTTTCAAATTGATCGTGAGCATATCGGAGTATATATAGCGGACGTATCGGGACACGGTGTTTCGGCCTCAATGCTGACCATTTTCCTGATATCGGTACTGAACAAAAAGAGCCTTTCTCCTTCGCGTGCGCTGTACCGACTGTTCAAACAGTTTAACGCCAGCGGTTTCGACAAAAATTCCTATATTACGGTGTTTTATGCCGTATATAATACCAAAACACATATGCTCAGGTATTCAAATGCCGGGCATAATTGCATACCGATTATATGCGGCAGCCATGGGATAAAAAAGCTTTTCATGCCGGGCACTCCCGTGAGCAACTGGATGAATAACCCGCGCTACTATGACGAATCTGTACGGCTGATTCCGGGCGAAAGGCTTTTTCTGTATACCGATGGCGTTGCTGATCAATGGATGGAAGAACCCGGTAAAATAATAAATGATACGAATATAATAAATATTATTAAAGATAACGGTATTGATCTGAACATTGCACTGAACCTGGTTGCCCGGTATGTTTATAAACAACTTGACACAATCGGCGCAAAACAAAGGGACGATATCACAATGGCTTTGGTGCAGCCGCTTCAAAATCAGGAATCCACAGCAAAAAAATAATGTCCCGAAGCTCTTGTTTCCGTTATTGTACAATAGTTTAATAGTATTTTTCGAACACTATTTCCGCGGGTCCTGCTTCGCGGGTCGAGGCATTGCTGCCGCGTTCCGGTAGAATCACCCGCTGTTTATCTGGTTAAATCAGCACATTAATTAGAGGAACTATTGTGCAATAACGGAAACTATAGCGAAAATGCAAATTTTCCCTCTTTACAAACGAACATATGTTCGGTTATAATATGGTTAGAACATTCAATTTACTGCGGAGGAATTATGGAACGAAAAATCCTTCATGTGGACGCCAATTCCGCATATTTAAGCTGGGAAGCGGTCTACCGTCTGCAGCACGGCGCCGAAACGGACTTAAGAACAATTCCAAGCGTAGTGGGAGGGGATGAGAAAAGCCGTCGCGGCATTGTACTGGCCAAATCAATTCCTGCAAAAAAATATAATATAAAGACCGGGGAAGCTTTATGGTCTGCAAGGGGCAAGTGCCCGAACCTGGTGGTTCTTCCGCCTTCTTATCCGCTTTACATGAGCTGTTCCGATGCGATGGTCAGGCTCTTAAAGAGGTACAGCCCGAATGTTGAAAGGTATTCGGTCGACGAATGTTTTGTCGACTTAACCGGATACTCACAAAAAAAAACCGCGGAAGAAATAGCCTGGGAAATAAAGGAGCGATGCCGCACCGAACTGGGGTTTACGGTAAATGTTGGGCTCTCAACCAACAAGCTCCTGGCAAAAATGGCTTCGGAACTTGAAAAACCGGACAAAATGCACACGCTGTACCGCCATGAAATTCCTGAAAAATTCTGGCCCCTGCCAGTGAGGGAATTATTTCTCTCTGGCCCCAGAACGCTTCCGAAACTCTACAAGCTTAATATTTTCACAATTGGCCAGCTGGCCCACGCCTCCCCGGACCTTTTGCAGCATCATTTAAAAAGCCATGGGCTGACTATCTGGAAATATGCCAATGGTCTTGACGACTCGCCGGTTATTCCGGGCGAACGTGTAATAAAAGGAGTCGGCAACTCAACCACCAGCCCTTTTGACGTTGACAGTGAAAAGGAAGCTCTTTTATATTTACTCTCACTGACGGAAACCGCAGCAATGCGCCTAAGAAGCAAAAAAATGCTGGCACGGGTTGTAACAGTGTCTTTAAGGGATACGCAGTTATCCTTTTATTCGCACCAGCGCCGCCTTATATCTCCCACCGACAGTACATTGCTGTTGTACAGCCAGGCCAAAAGCCTTTTTAAGCAAATGTGTCACAAGGAACCTCTCCGGCATCTCGGAGTCCATCTGTCCGATCTGGTGGAAAATAAGTTTTATCAGACATCGTTTTTTGACGATACCGTTGTTTTCAGGCAGCAGGCTATTGACAAAACCATCGACGAGATCCGGTCTTCATACGGTGCCGATGCGCTGGTAAGAGGTTCGTTCCCCCATTCGGGAATTCCTCCTCTCTGCGGGGGAGTATATGAAGCATTTCCAACGATGAGAAGTTTGCTGTAGGAGGGAAAGACGTGAAAGTTTTAATGCAATCGGTGGAT
>JAAYBO010000352.1 GCA_012730095.1 Clostridiaceae bacterium | reverse complement strand
GCTAAATGTCTGCACATTGTTTCCGCGGGTCCTGCTTCGGTGCATTAGTTCAAGGAATTACGACTGAACAGAAACGAATTAGGGTAACAGTTTGCACACTATAACCGATGATATCATGCCCGCCAAACCAGCGATTAACGCGATCCATACCGTACCCCTTGTTTTTTTTACCCCTATCGCGCCGAAATAAACGGCTATAGTATAAAATATAGTTTCCGTGGAACCCATCATAACCGACAGTATTCTTCCCACTATGCTATCCGGACCGTATTCCTTTAACTGCCGGCTTAACAAACCTAACGACGCACTCCCTGAAATTGGCCGCAGTATAGCCATCGGAATAATTTCCTCTGGGATTCCCAAAAAATTTACCGCCGGTTTCAAAAGTGTAACCACGATGTCCAGAGCTCCGGATGCTTTAAAAACGTTTATTGCAAGCATGATACCCACTAAAACAGGCAAAATCCTTATTGCTGTGGCCAGCCCTTCCTTAGCGCCTTCAATGAATACGTCAAATACCGGTACATTTTTCCACGCACCAATTACAAAGATAACAATAATAATTACCGGGATTGCCGCTTCAGATAACTTGTTCATAAATGCCATAATGCATAATCCCGCCTTTTTTCCATTAACAAAAATATATAATAGAATATAATTGCGGTAACTGTCGTAATAAACGACGATATCCATACATGCGGAAGGATTCCCACAGCATTTGCCGATCCGGCCGCTTCACGCAGCGCAATCACATTTGTTGGAATAAACTGCAGACAAGACGCGTTAATAACCATAAACAAGACCATTGCGTCACTCGCCGTATCATTTCGGTTATTAAGCTTATGAAGCTCCTCCATTGCTTTAATTCCAAGAGGGGTAGCCGCATTTCCAAGGCCAAGGAAATTCGCCGCAAATGATAAAACCATCGCTCCCATAGCACTATGATTTTCCGGTACATCAGGAAACAATTTTGCAAACACTGTTTTTGAAACATTTGTAAGCATACGAATCAAACCGCTTTTTTGTGCTATTTTCATAAGGCCCGACCATAGGCATAATACGCCTAACAATACAATCGAAAGCTGAACGCCTTCCTCCGCGCTTGTAATAATCGCTTTTGTAACGTCACCGAGGCTCCCCGTTATTGTCGCCCAGGCAATGCCAAGTAATATCATTGCCAACCACAGATAATTCAACATTCGAATACCTATTGATTAATATTCAATTAATACTATGATACCTGTCCGAAATGTATACATACATGGGGCAGAAACAATGATGAGCGGACCATAAACGACCTGTCGTTTTTATGCACATACTGGTATTAATACAATATTTTCTCTATTAACAATCAGTAAAATTTTCAAATAAATAGTTGACGTTTATTGGTATTTATGGTACTATGGCAACAAGAAATATGTCGAACAATGTTTACAGCTTTAAGTTTAGGGGGGTGTAATTACACATGAAATCTACAGGAATTGTAAGAAAAGTTGACGAATTAGGGCGAGTAGTATTGCCGATTGAGTTAAGGAGAACTCTTGACATTGCTGAGAAAGATGCTTTAGAGATTTATGTGGATGAATCAACAATTATCCTTAAAAAATATGAACCTGCTTGCATCTTCTGTGATAATGCCAAGGATATTACCGTATTTAAAGGCAAAAACATTTGTCCCAATTGTCTAAAAGATTTAAAAAAATTATAAGAAAAATTTTGAAAGGGGCGTAATTTATACGCCCCTTTCATTTTTCCTTAAATGTTTTATCAACAAATCTATTCATCCCGATTCTTTATTTTTTATATATTCTGAATATACATCGCTTTTTGAAACCCCTCTGTCTTTTGCAACTTGTTTCATCGCATCCTTCAGGTTCAAATCCTGATTAATATAATGTTCGATATGATCGGCTATCGGCAAAGACAAGAGTTCTTTTTCCGGCAATGATTCCGATGTTTTTTCGCCTTCAACGACAAGTACCATTTCACCTTTTATGCTTTCTCTTGAAGACAAGGTTTCGATTATCTGTTCAAGCGTACCGCGTATTATTTCTTCATGTTTTTTGGTTAATTCCCTGCAAAGGGCACTTTTACGGTTTCCGAGAACGGAAAGCATATCACACAGCTCATCAATAGTACGGTGAGGAGTAATATAAAATACAATTGTCCTTTCCTCACAGCGGATTGATTCGAGCCGTTTTATTCGCTCTTTTTTTCTATGGGGCAGAAACCCCT
This sequence comes from Clostridiaceae bacterium, assembly GCA_012730095.1. GTDB lineage: Bacteria > Bacillota > Clostridia > DSM-8532 > DSM-8532 > DTU069. The sequence goes on along the minus strand of JAAYBO010000352.1, from coordinate 4,930 downwards.
CAAAACAAAACCTTCCGCATGGAAGACCGGACAGTACTACACCCATTATCAGCGCAGTCGGGCCGGGTACCATTACAACAGGAATATCGTTTTCAATCGCAAGTTTCACAATGTCCTCACCTGGATCTGAAATGCCCGGAGTTCCGGCATCAGTTACGAGTGCAATGTTTTTTCCGCTTTCAAGTTGTAATATCAGCTCATTGCCCCGTTCCCTCTTGTTATGCTCGTAATAACTTATAAGAGGTTTTTTTATTTCATAGTGATTGAGAAGCTTTAAAGTATGCCTTGTATCTTCAGCGGCAATAAGATCGGCTTCCCTGAGTGTCCGAAGAGCTCTGAAACTAATATCTTCAAGGTTTCCTACAGGAGTTGCGACAATATAAAGACAACCGGTATTTTTATTTTCTTCCATGATAATTACCTTTAAATCACAAAATAACCGACGCATGGCGCGTTGCGTGACAGCCGATATTTACGGCAACCGGAAGACCCGCAATATGCGTCGGATATGTTTCTATATTAACAGCCAATGCTGTTGTGGTTCCGCCAATACCGGCGGGACCTATTCCCAATTTATTTATTTTAATCAATAAATCCCTTTCCAATTCCGCAATATCGGTATCTTTTGAGCGGGAATGCAAAGGCCTTAACAGTGCTTTTTTTGACAAAAGCGCGGATTTTTCCATCGTCCCGCCTATGCCGACCCCAACAATAACAGGCGGACACGGGTTTGCACCTGCTTCACTTACCGTTTTTAAAACAAAATCAATTACGCCGTCAACACCGTCCGAAGGTTTAAGCATTGACACGGCACTCATGTTTTCGCTGCCGAATCCCTTCGGCGCAACGATAATTTTAAGCCTGTCGCCATCCACTATTTCCGTATGTATTACCGCAGGCGTGTTATCCTCGGTGTTTTCACGCTTTAGCGGGTTTTTCACAACCGAACAGCGCAGATAACCATTTTTATAACCGCGGCGAACTCCTTCCTGAATTGCATCGTAAAGGCTTCCGCCTGTTATCCGCACATCCTGCCCTATTTCCAAAAAAACAACAGCCATTCCCGTATCCTGGCAGATTGGCAGCTTTTCCTCTGCGGCAATTTCAGCGTTCTTTATGATAGTTTCAAGAACCATTCTGCCGTTTTCCGATTTTTCGGCATTCAAAGCCGCAGCCAAAGTTTTATATATGTCTTCGTTTAAATAGTAATTGGCATCGATACACAGCTTTTCAACCGCTTCAATAATTCCGGAAACATGGATTTCTTTCATCTTATTCCCTTCTGTGCCAAGCCTTTTCACAAACTATCAAAAGCGTTTATACGCATGAAAAATCATTCCCTGTTGATGGAAACAATTATACCCGATTAATCTGCTGGAATCAATGTGTAATCATTATTTACGGCCATAAAGCTTAAGCAGGACCCGCAGAAATATTGTTCATACATTACTCATTGAACTATTGTCATAACGTCAACAAAGAGCTTCATTTGCAAGAGCTATATAGTTCAGCTCGGGCAAGTCGAAACTCGCAAAAATGCTTTGAAAAATTTTTCTATGAAGCATTTTTGCTCAAACAGTCGACTTGCTTGTCCTCGCTCTGACTAAATATCTCTAAGCTGCATTTTCGCTATAGTTTCCGTTATTGTACAATAGTTCTTCCAAGCAGCACGCAAATTTATGCCGCAAATCAGCGGGTGATATAACGGGTCGAGGCATTGCTGCCGCGTTCCGGTTGGTACGCGACTCTGGTTCGTGTGCTTTCGGTGACGACGGGCGACATGTCCCGCCGAAGCAGGACCTGCGGGAATATTGTCCGTAAATACATTAACTAATTTAAATAGTGTGTTTTAAATTATACCGATCCACTCCGATCTTCTTTCGTTTTTCGAAAATACGGGAATAACATCCAATGGCGCATCAACAAGGACAAACTGGCCGCCTTCATACTGTTTCCCGTCATGTAAATTCGTCCACACCGCTCCTTTAGGCAAATATACTTTTCTTGACGTCATATTTTCATATACTATGGGCGCTATTAAAAGATCACTTCCGAACATATACTGGTCCTTGAGCTCCCAGCATGTTTCATCATCGGGAAATTCATAAAACATTGTCCTCATAACAGGGGTTCCCTTTTCATGGGCTTGTCTCATAAGCTCACGGGTATATGGGCGGATTTTCTCGCGTATATTCATATATTTCTTAAGAATTTCATAAGTTTCCTCACCAAAGCTCCAGACTTCATTATTGCCTCCGGTAAAAAGATTCGGGCTTCCGTCTTTACGATATAATTTCGTCATTGGCTTCCGATCTCCATGCAGCCGCATAACAGGACTGAATGTCCCGTATTGAAACCAACGCACTAAAAGTTTTCTAAAATCTTCGTTTTCCGGATCTCCTCCATGAAACCCTCCGATATCGGTTGTCCACCAGGGAATACCGCACAGCCCCATATGCAGCCCTGCGCATATTTGCTTTCTAAAGTCTTCATAACTTGAGTGAATATCTCCCGACCATACCAAAGCTCCATACCGCTGGCTTCCCACCCAGGCGCAACGTACAAGATTGATTATATTTTGCTGTCCTTCAGCTTTCATTCCCTCATAAAAAGTTCTGGAATATAACTGCGGGTACATATTGCCGATTTGAACATTGGGTCCCAAATAGTAACGGTAGTTATCAAAATCATAGACACTGAACTCCGGTTCCGCTTCATCGAGCCAGAAAATTTTTATTCCGTAATCATAGTAATTTTTCTTGCACTTTTCCCATACATACTTTCTTGCCTCCGGATTCATGGCATCAAAAAAATTACTGTAACCGCCAAAGAGCATACTGATATTAACACCCATTTCCGGTTTAACAAGATATCCTTTGCGGTACATTTCATCATAATTTTCACTTTGCAGGTCGATCTGAGGCCAGACCGAAACCATTAACTCAATACCCATTTCTTTCAGTTCAGCAACCATGGCTTCAGGATCAGGGAAAAATTCTTCGTCAAACCGAAAATCTCCCATTTTAGGCCAATGGAAAAAATCACAAACAATTACATCGATCGGAAGATTTCTGCGCTTGTATTCCCGCGCGACCTCCAAAAGCTGTTCCTGATTATAATAGCGAAGCTTGCACTGCCAAAAGCCCAGGCCGTACTCCGGCATCATAGGAACCTTTCCGGTAACATCAGCATATGATTCTACAATTTCATCGGGAGTATCGCCTGCGGTAATCCAGTAATCCATTTGTTTTGTACTTTCCGCATACCATTCCGTTTTGTTTTTTGAAAAGCTTACTCTTCCTATAGCTGGGTTATGCCACAGAAAACCATACCCAAGACTGGACAATACAAAGGGGATGCTTGCCTGGGAGTTGCGGTGCGCAAGCTCGAAGCTGCAGTTTTTTATGTTCATTATTTCCTGCTGGTACTGCCCCATTCCATATAATTTCTCATTTTCATTGCTCTCAAAAGATACGGTCAGGCGGTAATCACCACCGATAATCGGTTTGAATCTGCGGGATTGCAGATTAAGTGCTCCATTTTGTCCTATCTCCCGAAGCAGGAGTTCTCCTTTATTATTATAAAAACTGATTTGGCACTTTCTTGACCATCCCTCTTCTTTTATTACAGCTTTTATTTTCCCATTTGCAATAACAGCTTCATGTTCGTTAACATCAATTCTTACAGGCTGAGTGTCCACTGGAAGCAGTGCAAAATCAGAATCCAGAATCTCACCCATCATTCTGGATCTAACTCTCAGACTATTAGCTCCCCATGGTTCAATCATCAATCTTTCACCAGCCATCTGCCATATTATCCGATTTCCTTCCCTAATAAATGTACCCATCTAATTCCTTCCTTTCATGTTTTTTATTTAATAAGGCTATTACCTGTTTTCGATTTGAATCTTTCTGTATTCTCCCGGTGTAGTTCCTTCCTGTCTTTTGAAAGCGCGGTTAAAGCTGTTAGCATTCGTATACCCAACGACTGATGCTATTTTATCAATAGAAATATTTGTTTTCAATAACTCCTTTGCATGCCGCATCCGGATCCTCTCCAAATAAGTTGAAAAATTCTCTTTAGTGTTCTTTTTAAAATAATGGCTAAAATTGGAGTATGTTGTGTTGTATTTACATGCCAAATATTGTAATGACAGATTACAATCGGAGTAATTATCTTCCAGATAAAGAATAATCTCAGATATATCCGGAAGCCCTCTGTCATAGCAATCTTTATTCATTCCTATCTTTCCGGATAATAGCCGATACAGCTCTTCCAAACTCATTACTGCATATTCGACATCGAAGCCTTTCATTTCATGCACATCATAAATAAACTTACGTTCAACGCCATATTTTTTCAGTTCTTTTATAAACAGATTATGTGCTGTTATATAAACAGTTCTGAGCCGAAACACATTCCTAATTCTTGTCTTTATAAGCTTTATAATATTGTCCATGGAAAAACGCATTTGCTTCAAGTCGTTTCGGTATATTGCAATTTCAAGCGTTTTTATATTATCAAAGAAGAGTATCAAATCATCATTTTGCTCCAAATTGATTTCATCATAGAACAAAACTGAAACATCATCTTCAATTATTGCATTTTCCAATGCGACAAGACTAAGAATATAGGCTTTATTCACATCTAACAGATCTTCAATTGTACCTATCCCGATTTTTATATTTCCACTCGTTTGCGAAATCATATTATATAACATCTCATAATAGCGCTTAATGTCTTTCTCCGAATCAAAAGTAAGAATTAATATAAAATCCTCCTGCCTCATCCCTTTTATCAAATAACCGGCAGACAAATCCGAGTTTAATTTCAACATTTCATTAAATCCGTTCAAAAGCTGCAGCGTATTCCTATCCATCGCATAAAAGGTAAAACAGCATACTTTATCTTTTAGAATAATACCGTATTC
>JAAYBO010000351.1 GCA_012730095.1 Clostridiaceae bacterium | reverse complement strand
TTGGAAATGTTTTAGGAAGCAACGGAAGCGTTATACCTTTATTCAGAAAGCAGATAGAGCAAGGCGGACCTGTTACGGTAACACATCCAGATGTTACAAGGTTCTTTATGACAATACCCGAGGCGGTCCAGCTTGTTATCCAGGCCGGAGCAATGGCGGCCGGCGGGGAAATATTCGTTCTGGATATGGGCAAGCCCGTGAAAATACTTGATCTGGCGAAAAACCTGATCCGGCTTTCCGGATTTGAACCTTATGAGGATATCGATATAGAGATTACAGGCTTAAGGCCGGGCGAAAAGCTGTATGAAGAGCTTTTGCTGAACGAAGAGGGCCTTAAAGCAACAAAGCATAATAAAATATTTGTCGCAAAGCCAGTTTTCACCGATTATGAATTGCTTGAAAGAGAGCTTGAGATTTTAAGCGAAAAGATATATAAATCCTCAACGACAAGCGAAATAAAGGAATACGTTAAGGTATTGGTTCCAACCTACAAATTGGCACGTTAATGCTTAAAGTGTCAGTTTTAATAATCTCATAATTGTATCCATTGTGTTTTTAAGATCGCCTTCACTGCGTGTTGCCGCGATTGAAAACGGTACGGCAACACGATTGATGCTGACAATTGCGCTTACCCCGGCTTCATGTATACCATCGATATCATCGCCTATATCACCAACTACGGCTATAACGGGAACATTTTGTTTTTTAGCTCTTTTGGCAACCCCTGCAACAACTTTTCCGCGAAGGCTTTGCCCGTCAATTCTCCCTTCACCGGTAAATACAATATTTGCATCGCTTAAAAGAGCATCAAATTTTACCGTATCCAAAACAGTCTCAATTCCAGATTCCAAAGATCCGTTCAGAAAGGCCAGTATACCTGCTCCTAAACCGCCCGCGGCACCTGCTCCCGGTTTTTGCGCGACGTTTAGGTTAAATTGTCTTTTAAGCTGGTTCGCGAGGTGCTCCAAGCCTTTATCAAGAAGACGTACACTTTCATCGTCCGCACCTTTTTGAGGGCCAAAAATATATGCGGCGCCGTTTTTTCCGTAAAGCGGGTTATCCACATCGCACATAGCAACAATAGTGCAATCTTTAATCTCTTTTATTAAACCCGATAAATCAATCCGTGCAATTTTTTCTAAAGTACCGCCGACAGGAATAAACTCTTTATCCATTTCGTCATAAAACTTTATTCCCAGAGCGCTGGCCATACCTGTTCCGCCGTCTGTTGTAGAGCTTCCGCCAAGACCGATAATAATTTTTCTGATTCCATTTTCTGTTACGGCGTGTTTTATCAGTTCGCCAACACCGTATGTTGTTGTTATTGTCGGATCTTTTTTATCTCCAGCCAGCGGAAGCCCGGCAGCCGCTGCCATCTCAATAATTGCGGTTGTATGATCGGGAAGAATGCCGTAAAAGGAATTAATTTTATCAAAAAACGGACCGGAAACCTCAGTTTGAATAATTGATCCTCCAAGTGCTTCAAGAAAACATTCCACCGTTCCTTCTCCACCGTCGGCAACAGGTATTTTAATCACATCAATATCAGGAATATGCTTATTTATTACTTCCTCCATGATATTGCATATTTTTATCGAGCTCATCGTTCCTTTAAAAGAATCGGGTGCTAAAATTACTTTTTTCATAGACTTGTCTCCCTCAACATGCAGCCTTATTTTATTTTCTTTCTTCAACTATCTTTTCAAATACTTCAAGTTGATTAGAGTTTTATGTAGATTATAGGTGCTGTCAGAATTCCCATTTCACGAAGCTGGTATTCATAGCTGTAGGAAATGCCCTCGGTTCGCCATGTATTAGGTCCGTAATATTTCTCGTATCTGTTTGCATTATGGAGCTGGCCGAACATGTTGAACCGGTTTCCGTATAAAACAAGCTCTATTCTATGTTTTCCCGCTGTTACATGTCCTAAATTCAGCCGGTAAGGTGAAAATACTATATTGCCTTTAACCGCGCCGTCCACAAAAATTTCAACAAGAGCTCCTTTGTACTGCGGTATTTCAATTATCATATTTCCTTCGGGCACATCAACATCTAAAATATAGCTGATATTGCCGCCGTAGAAGCTTAAACCCTGCCTTGTTATGTCGCCGAAGTACAAATGCACTAATGGTTCTGTGATAACTGCTTTATCACCTTTTACAGATGTTCCAAAATCACCTGTTATATAGCACCATTCCAAATCGGTTTTGCTTCCGTAAGGAATACTAAGAGTCAAATAGTTTATGCCTTTTCT
>JAAYBO010000350.1 GCA_012730095.1 Clostridiaceae bacterium | reverse complement strand
TGTCGGCTCATCCGCTAAGAGGATATCAGGGTTGTTTACAAGTGCCCTGGCGATAGCTACCCTCTGTCTTTGTCCTCCGGAAAGTTCACTTGGTTTATGGTCTTTTCTTTCCAGTAAATCAACTTTTCTTAAAGCCTCAATAGCCTTTTCATGCCGTTGTTTTGCGCTAACCCCGGCATAAATCATTGGGAGCTCGACATTTTTAAGAGCATTCATGCGCGGAAGCAGGTTAAACGTTTGAAAAACAAAGCCGATTCGTTCATTTCTTATCTTAGACAGTTCATAGTCGGAAAGCCCTGAAATATCAATCCCATTGAGAATATACTTACCTTTTGTCATCCGATCAAGGCACCCTATTATATTCATGAGGGTTGATTTTCCCGAACCGGAAGGCCCCATAACAGAAACAAATTCGCCCTTTTTTACATTGAAGGAAACCTCTCTCAAGGCAACCACCGAAATTGATCCGGTTTTATAAACCTTCCAAAGATTTTCCATATGTATCATTATACCACCTGTTTCCCTATGACCTATTACATTTTTCCCTATATAATCCAATACTTATGATACCATTGTGTCAAATATTTAACAATATCAATAAAAATGATTTAATGGTTTTTATCATTATTCGGGAAATATACATTATTTAATACGGCTTATCTTAGCATTAGTCTGTTATTTTTTATTAGCTGATATAGACATATGTTCAAAAGAAAAATATTATTCTGTAAAGAATTTTATAATATCGTCCACTGATGGGGGGCATCCTGGCATATATTTCTCAAAACATGAGGTGCAATCGCCTACACCAAGGATTCCCTTATATCCCCGATACGCCTGTCCTATACATATCTGATCCGCGATATTTTCTGTAAAGCCTGACTCATCCAATCTTTCCAATGCATTCACAAGATTGCTGTAGCAGGCGGAACATGCATCCGCCTGTTCTATCATATTCAGGTATTTTTTTTCTTTTTGAACAATGGTAATATCATCGGCCGCAGAGGCATTTTCATATATATTCACAATTTCTGTGTCGCTTTCCAATGTTTTGCCGACACCTTCACTTTCCGCAAGCCCGATATATTTTATATCTTCCGTTTTATATCCTAAAATCTTTGCTGCATATGAATCCATAAGCACAGGATCGAAGCCTGCGACAATTCTGTTCAATTTTTTAGGCCTTCCGCCCTCTTCAAAATATGGATCCGGGCATATTCCATCGGCAATTATCAAATCCTGTCGTATAATAGCGTTAAGGTATGCTATCGGTTTATGCAGCCCCATTGTATGAAACCTTCTTTTTTCCGTATCCGGTATTATGCCTTTCAGGTTTTTCAAAGCACATGTGATCTTTGTTTGGCAATGGCCCTTTATCAGGGGAACATTAATTAAAAAATCCAGTCCGAAAACCGTTTTGCATATGTTTAATTCCATTCCTTTATAAGATTTTGTTACAAACATGTCGTCTTTTAAGTCAATAAGAGGAATATCGTATTTTTTTGATATTTCCTCGTACCCGCAAACCTTGTATGCCCGTTTCGTACTATCTCCTACCCAGGCTCCTTCAATAATTTTTATATTATTAAATCCGTTGCTTGTAAGATATATTATAATACCTTCAATTATCTCTGGATGAGTCGTCGCTCCTTCTTCTGCGGGTGAAGCACAAACAAGATTGGGTTTTATTCCTATTTTTATTTCTTTGTTCTTTCCCTTTATCGGGTTTATCCTTTCAAGCAGATCAATTGTCATTTTTTTCGGCTGCGTTCCAGTCGCGATATAAAGTTTACTCAACTGATTTCCTCCTTTGATGCTAATGTTTCGGAAGAAATTACCCGGCGATTACAACACGTAATTTATATTTTATTTATCTTCCAGCAATACTCTTATATTACGGGCGAGTTTATCATAATATACCATCAGATTCAACATTTCAAGCTTTTCTACCGTTTTGTCGGACAATTTGCTTTTATCCGTGCCCTGCATAATCATTTTGGTTTCATCCTCGCTGAATTCCTCCAATTCGACAATTCTGTTCAAATAATTCCTGTTTACGGGGCAGCATTCCTGACAACGCATACAACCGACAATGCAGTTATGTGCTGATGAATTGATCCATTCCGAGAAATCCGGAGTATTCATGAATTCATTATGATAAGTAATGCATCGTTCAGCTTTTATCAGATGCGACTGCGGACTAATAGCCCCTGTGGGGCATCTGTTTACACATGCGTCGCATGTTTTACAGCACTCCATCAGACGAGCATTGTTCCAATTGTCATTATCACAGGGTAAATCCGAGTAGAATGTGCTTAATAAAGCAAAGCTCCCCATATCGTTAACATAACATATATTATTTTTACCATACAAGCTGAGCCCGCATTTAGCCGCTATAATTTTTCCGGGCAAGTTATAGGCTACTTGTGCGTGGTAGTTTTCAGCCGCCAATATTTGCTGCAAACAGCTTTCAATTTTTATCGGCTCACTCTTAAACTCCACATAGGTTGGGGGAATAGTCAATGGAATCTTCTTACCTCTGTAATTAAAAAATACTTTTGCTATTCTGCACGGTGAGGCGGTTACAATGACAGATTTAACATTAAAAGTTATGTCTGAATAATCACATATGTAAAAGTTCTTTAAAATGTTTAATATGTCTGCATCAAGCA
>JAAYBO010000349.1 GCA_012730095.1 Clostridiaceae bacterium | reverse complement strand
TTTGTGTTCTTTTCCATTTCATCCTCCTTTTCTTTATTGGTTTCCACCGACCTTTCGCCTGTCTGCTCCACCTATGCCGAAAGGCCGGTATTTCATTGACCACAGAGGAAACCGCAGTAACGAGTCTTTATTCTCATTTTTAATCCACGGCGCAAGGGGCATAAGGTATGGTGTTCCGACGGATTTCAGTTTACACAGGTGCAAAGTCAGTATTATAAGCCCCATAAATACGCCGTAAAGGCCAAGAAATCCGCCGAGAACCATAAAAATAAACCTAAGTATCCTGACGGCATTGGACATTTCATAATTAGTCACGACAAAACTGTAGATGGCGGTAATCGAAACAATAATGACCATTGCTGCGGATATAATGCCCGCTTCCACGGCAGCCTGACCAAGAACGAGAGCACCGACTATCGAAATTGCGGGCCCAATAGCCCGGGGCATGCGGACACCGGCTTCACGGAGCACTTCAAATGTCAATTCCATCAGAAAAGCCTCGATAAAAGTGGGAAACGGCACACCTTCACGCTGCGAGGCAATACTTATCAATAACGGTGTCGGAATAATTTCCTGATGGAAGGTTGTGATAGCGATATATGCCGATGGCGTCAGAAGGGTAAGGAATAGGGAAATAAACCGCAGAAGCCGTATCATTGACGAAACAATATAATGATGATAAAAATCTTCGCTCGAATGGAGAAACTCCACAAAAACGGCCGGGGCGGTAAGCGCATAAGGAGAGCCGTCGACAAAAATCGCGACTTTTCCTTCCAATACTGCTGCGGCAACAGTGTCCGGCTTTTCAGAGCTTAAAAACTCAGGAAAAATTGAATACCTGTCATCTTTAATCCATTCTTCAATATAGGAACTCTCAAGAATAGAGTCTGTTTCAATTTCGCTGATCCTCCTGCGTATTTCCCGGACAATCGTGCCATTTGCAATATTTTCAATATACATGAGACTTACAGCCGTCCGCGTGAGATTCCCAACCGTTAAGTTTTCCAGCTTGACATGATGGCTTTTTATCCTTTTCCTCACAAGGAGAATATTCGTATTGATCCTTTCACTGAAGCCTTCTTTCGGGCCTCGAATAACCGTTTGAGAAGACGGCTCCTCAATGGCCCGGGAATCTTTGCTTTCGGTGGGTATCGAAAGGTATTCGGTGTTTCCATTTGCCAAAAAAACCGTATTTCCGGATAACAACTCGGCATACAGATCAATGAATTTAGCTCCGGTTTTTAGACCGCGGATGCTTGAAAAGTGCCTGCGAATTAATATAAAAAGATTATCCGTTTCCTGATCCGGGCCGCTTTTTATTGTCATCAATTCTTCGGATAAATGGTTGACCGTATTCTTATCCACGAGGGTATCAATGTAAATACAGGCGGCAGTTAAAGATGAACTAGCGGTCCGCTCTGAGCAGTTCACCACTAAATCATCATTTTGCCCGAAGTCCGTTTTAATTCGGGTCAGGTTTTCCTGCAAATCTTTATATAAAACCGTGTCGGGAGAGCAATGGTTATTCCCGCTTTGCCGGAGCCTTCTCCTTGGTATCCTCATTCGATATTCCCCTGTTTTTCTTTTTTACTATTTTAACCATCCAAGAGCGAAATCATCCGTCCGTATCCGGACCATATATTTTAATTCGGTTTGATTGTTAGAAATGATTCGAGTACAACCGGTTTAAAAGTGAATTGCCGTACGAAATTTTTGTATAACAGGAGCATCTGTTGCCAAAACTATACAGAGAAAATTACGGCAAAACGTATAAAATGATTTTATTCGGAGGTTTTAGCTTGAAAAAAAGTATGTCGCAGCGGCTTAAAACCATATTTCTGTTCAGCCCGAAAGAGCCTAAAGACCGGTTTGTGCTTGATGGAAGCAGTAAAGATCAGGACAATAAAGACAGTGCGGACACAAATGATCAATCAAAGCAGGGCGAGGAAGTAAAAGATGAAACCCGGTCCGGGGAAGATGAGAAAAGGTTTAACAGGAAAGCGAATAACGAAAAAAGAACCGGTGCTGACGGAATTAAGCAGCCCATCCCAATAAACGAAATGAATGAAAAAAAAAGAGAAAGAAAGGTTAATGATACTAAAGCTCTGTTTATTGATACATCGCTTAATGCTAACCTTGATTATATAAAAGCCCGGTACAATGCGGATATAAACGGGGATTTCAAAATACGCGAGTTTAAAATTATTGTGATGAATAAGGATTATCCGGTTTTTGTCTGCTTCTTTGACGGAATGATTGACAGGCTTCTGGTAAACATGTCAATTATTCAGCCGCTTATGACTCTTTCTGCAATGCCTGTGAATATGAAAGATCAGACTGTTCGGGATGTGGTATACAATCACTTGATACCGCAGAACCAGGTAAAAGTATGCAAGACATATCAGGAAATTGTTGATGAAGTAAATTTCGGAGGCCTTGGCATTTTCGTTGATGGTCTTGATGTTGCATTTGCGTGTGACGTAAAAGGATGGGAGCACAGGAATATCGAAAAACCGACATCCGAATTGAATATAAGGGGACCGAAAGAGTCCTTCAATGAAACAAACCGGATGAATACCGCGCTTCTCAGGAAGATAATAAAGGATGAAAACCTTATTGTTGAAGACGTGCTTGTGGGTGAAAGAAGCAAAACGCCTTGCAGTATGGTATATATCAAAAATATAGTGAATGATTCGCTGGTAGGCGAAGTAAGGCGGCGCCTTAAGAGTATAAAAACGGGCTACTTGCGTGATTCAGGGGAGCTTGAGCAGTTTCTTGAAGACAGCACATATCTTCCCGCACCGCAAATGCTGCTTACCGAACGGCCGGACAGGGTGGCTTCATATCTTGGTGAAGGAAGAGTCGGAATAATTGTACACGGCAGCCCTTTTGTAATAATAGCACCTGTGACGCTCTTTAACCTTATACACTCCCCTGAAGACTATTATTTACGCTACCCTTACGCGACTTTACTCCGGTTCATAAGAATCCTTGGCGTTATTTTTACACTCTTACTCCCTTCGTTATATCTTGCCATTACAAATTATCACCATGAAATGCTGCCGACAGACCTTTTGCTTGCTATCGCATCCGCAAGGGAGAAAGTCCCGTTTCCGACAGTTATTAGTATTTTTATTATGGAAATAGCTTTTGAACTCATACGGGAAGCGGGGATAAGGATTCCCGGGCCTATCGGGCCTACTCTCAGTATTGTCGGCGCTCTTATCCTTGGCCAGGCGGCTGTGGCGGCAAATCTGGTAAGCCCTATCCTGATAATTATTGTCGCAGTTACGGCAATAGGCTCATTTTCGATACCTGACTTTTCACTTGGGTATTCATTCCGCGCGTTAAGGTTTATTTATCTTCTTCTGGCAGGTTTCGCAGGATTATTAGGAATAACTCTTGGGATTTTTCTACATCTGTTAGTGCTTGTTCATGCGAAATCGTTTGGTGTTCCCTTTATGGCGCCTTTTGCTCCAAGAACTTCCGGAACAAGAACAAACGCCATTTTAAAAACACCGTTATGGAAAGAGGAGGATCGCCCGGATTTTGTTAATCCAAAGGATATAAAACAACAGGCACACATAAGCAGGGGATGGATAAAGCGCGGGGAAGGAGCAAACGCAAATGAAACAGAAGATAAAGATAGGTAATTTTGAGGCGTTTTGCCTTTTAATAAACTTGTTCTGCTCAAAATTAATATTGGATTTTCCGAGAAATGTAGCTGAAGAAGCCGGTACTGCCGCCTGGATAATGGTGCTGCTTGTGAGCGCAGCAGTGTTCGTTATTTTTATTATTATAGCAAGGATATATAAAAATTTTCCACAAAAGGATATATTGGATGTTGCCGAATCAGGTATCGGGGAAGCTGGAAAAATAATCGCCGGCATGTTGTTCATGCTTCAGTTTCTTTACTTAATTCCCATCGTATTGAGAGAATTTGCGGAGGATATTAAGGTAGTCAGCCTGACGACTACACCTATTAGTATTATAATTGCACTGTTTTGTATCGGAATGCTTACAGGTGCGTTTCTTGGAATTGAAACTCTTGTAAGGATAAACGCAATGGCGGTTCCTGTACTGGCCGCGGCGTTTATATTTATCCTGTTACTGTCGATACCGCGGTTCGACTTAAGTAAAATTGCTCCGTGGCTTGGTCCAGGACCTCTTGTTATCATTAAAAAGGCAGTACCGAACATTTCGGCTTATTCCGAGTTGGTAGCATTATTGTTTATAATACCTTTTTTAAATGAAAAGGCTAATTATGCAAGCATCGGAAAATACGCTATTTTGGTGTCGGGTTCCTTTTTTACTTTCAGTACGTTAACTTATATGCTTGTTTATCAATATCCTATGGCTACCGAGTTTTTTTTGCCGATATATCAGCTCGCCCGTTCAATCAGAATCGGAAGGTTCTTTTCGCGAATAGAGGCAATTTTCATCCTGGTATGGGCATCAAGCGCATTTTTATATTTAAGCTCCGGTTTGTATTTTATATCTTACCTGTTTAAAAAATCATTTGGTTTAAAAACACAGAAACCACTTTTAATTCCATTCACTATTCTGATTTTCAGTATAGCTATGATTCCTGAAAACCTTTATACGGCTCTTCAACTTGAACTGAGCTATTACCGGAATTATGCCTGGATCATAACAATTATTGTTCCATTGTTTCTGCTAATCACTGCTTCTGTCCGAACAAAAGTTGAAAGGAGAAACATATCGAATGAAGCGGATAATAAATAAATCAATGATTTTTATTTTGATGTTATTAGTGTTTTTCTCAATGTCCGGGTGTTTTGACAGTATTGAGGTTGATGAAATGGCATATGTTGTATCGCTTGGCGTTGACAAAGGCTCGGGAGGTAATCTGATACTGTCGTTTTTAATCGCTGTTCCGATTTCAGTTGGTGTGGGAGGGGAGGTTGGAGATGTTGAAAAATCTACAACTATAATAACGGTAGAGACACCGACAATTTACGGCGGTGTGAGTATAGTTGATACACTTATCAGCAAACGAATCAACTTCTCACATGCAAAACTTATTTTAATATCAAAAGAGTTAGCGCAGGAAGGTGTTGAAAAATACATTAATGCATTTATCCGCTTCAGGGAATTCAGACCCAATATATATATTGGCATATCAAGAGGCAAAGCCGAAGAATTTCTTAAGGCCGTTAAACCGGTCCTTGAAATAAATCCGGCGAAATTTTTTGAGTTATTCATGGTGTCGTACAAATATACGGGATATTCTTCAAAAAGCGAACTGGAGCATTTTTACATGAATATGGAATGTACATGCAGCCAGCCTGTGACTGCTCTGTTGGATATTAATGAATTGAGTGACAGTTCTGAATTCAGCAGAGTTTTATCAGGAACAGATATGGATGGCAAAAGTACCATGGAAGGTAATTATAAAGCAGGGGAAATCCCGATTATATCCGATACCAAATCGTCAAACATGGGTCTTGCCGCATTTCGGGGCGATAAAATGGTAGGCGAAATGGATGGCAGGGAAGCCCTTAGCTATCTAATTGTAACAGGGCAACTTGGACGTGTTTATTATTCGCTTCCGGATCCGGAAGGAAGCGAAACTTATATGCCGAGAGAATTTCAAGGATTAGTAAACGAAAAATACTATGTTTCATTGCGCCTTGGCATGGCAAGAAAACCTACTGTAAAAGTAAGCATGAATGGTGATAAGCCAATAATTGACGTTAGCGTGTTTCTTGAAGGAGATATTCTTTCAATTGACAGTGAACAGGATTATTCATCAAGGGAAGAATTGAATAAGCTTGAGCGGTTTGTATCTGACTATATAAGAAGAAGCGTTAACGATTTTTTAATAAAAACACGTGACGAGTTTAAAAGCGATATATGCGGCACCGGAAAACCGTTAAAAAAAACCTACATTTATTGGGATGATTGGATGGCATTCAGATGGATGGATAAATATGAAAATGCTGAATTTAATGTTACCGCAAAGGTTTCTATTCGGCGATCGGGAATAGTGGAAAAACAGGTTCCGCTGTCGCATATGAAAGGAAAGGATAAATGAATATTGTAACAATTGTTCTTGTTATTGCGATTTTATGCTGGAATGCCATATATACGACAAGTTACGGGATATGGACAATTAAAGATAAGAATATAAAAGGCGGAATTGCAATTCTGCTGCTTGCTTTTGTCAGTATATCGATTCCACTGTTCCTTCTGTTAAAGAGGATGTAACGCACCTGTATAAATAAATATACAAAATAGTAAATAATACCTGCGTATTAAAGCGGAGTGGTTAATTATGGCTACAGTAAGAGGGGAAAATTTACATGGCAAATAAATAGGATTTTAGGTAAAATGTATAATTAGACAGTATAGGTTGGTTATTAGTAAGAGAGGAATACAATGAAACGGTTATTATTGCTGGTATTGTTGTTTGCTGTGTGCCTTTCGGGCTGCGGCGGGAAAAGCTTGGAAACATCAAAGGTAAAGTTTACATATTGGACAGTAAGTGATATTTATGCAAACTTTTTTGAACAGCAGACAGAAAAATGGAATCAATTGAACCCGGACAGTCAAATCGAATTAAACATAAAAGTGCTTTACAGTGATCAAATAGACTATATTCTTCAAACAACGCTTAACAGTGGTGTTTCTTCACCTGATTTAGGTATTCCGGATTTTGTAGATATACAATACAGCAATATGCCCGGTTATATTACACAATTCAATTGTCTTCTGCATCCGCTGAATATAATAACTGATAATCATACCGATTGTTACCAAAACAAAGTATTGTTTGACGCGTATACGTATAGGGATATTTGCTTTGGCATTCCCTACGGCGGCGATTATATGGTGATGTATTACAATAAGGCTTTACTGGATAATGCGGGCATTGAGTCTGAGAATATTAATACCTGGAAGGATTTTTTAAACGCCGGTGAAATCCTTTATGAAAAAACCGGAACCCCATTACTTGCTATTGATATTGATAATTATGATGTTTTTATTACTATATTATCACAGACAGGATTTCGATATAACTCCGGTATGGTAATGGGAACCTCACGATACCTTAGAGTACTGTATTTTCTTGAAGAGTTGATTGATAACAAATGCGGAATAATTATGCCCGGAGGCAGAGTGGACAGCAACTCATTTAAAAAGTCGTTTCAAAACGAAGAAATAGGTGCTGTTATGGGAAGGCTTTCGGATGCGGGCAAATTCGCAGAAAATTTCCCGGAACTTGAAGGAAAGCTGTTTGTATCTTCTCTCCCGTCGTGGGAAGGAAACGGGCGGGGAGTGTTTACTCCCGGCTATGCAACAGCAATTATTGCGCATTGCGAAGAATCTATGCTTTTAAAAGAGTTCCTGACATTTGCCAAGTTAGAAGAAACATCTTCACTAAAAATGCTGCAGGATTTTGGCGGAGGTCTGCTTTTCGATTTAGAGAGCCAAACAGTACGTGAAAGATTGGACAACTCCAAATATGCAAGCTTTTATGCA
>JAAYBO010000348.1 GCA_012730095.1 Clostridiaceae bacterium | reverse complement strand
TGTCCTTCGCCTGACGTTACACCAAGATTATCCAAAAATCCCTTCGCTTCTGTAAAACCCTGTTCCCACCTGTAAGAAAGAAGGTTCATCCTTTCTCTGTCAAGCAGCGTAAACTTTTGGAAAAATTCGGTTACGATCGCTTTCTCGGTTTCGTAAATCTCACCGTCAATTGGATTTTTATACGCTCCATCCGCTGTTTTTTCCAGTTCAAGGTATGGAAGCCTTGTAATATTGTCGTTGTTTAATATAAACAGCCTGTTTTTCCTGCCGGCTTTTATATTCGACTCGATAGCCCTTAAGACGCTGAATCCGGCGCTACTTTTTGTCAATTCAACATCATACCTGATTTCCACCTTTACAGCGTCAGTATCATCCTGTTTGATATCCCATATTTTTGTATACGTATTATCTTCCTCTTTCCTGTATGATTTTGAAAACACTTCATCGGGAACAACTTTTGCTTTTGCGTATACCTTCACAAAATACAGATAGTGGTCTTCATTTTTTGAGATAAAGTCCGATACCACACTCATATTTTCATCTTTTCCGTCAACCGAAATATCTATAATATCGTATCCTGTTATTGTCATGCCGTTTATGCTTATATACCTCGGAAGGTGTATTCCAACTTCAGGGTTTCCGTCGCCCTCCGCGAGTGTCTTGTCTGCTATAAACCCGCGTATTTTATTCGGGATGACGCCTGTCCTTGAGTATTCGTTATATTCGTCTACCTGAGCGTCGGTATATAAAGCGGTAAAATAATCTGAAATAATCTTCTTTATTGCCTGGTCATCATTGCTGTCAACGGTTTCCCTGTTGTCTTCGACAACGCTCGCTGGATCTTCCGATACGGAATCCCCTGCCGCTTTAGTTTCGATAAACCCGCAGCCCGTACTAATTATCAGAAATAAGACCAATATAAAGACCAAATAAATATGCTTCATTTTCACTCACCTCAAAAAATATCTTCAAGAATATCTCCAAAACTTCTGCCATTGTATATTTCATCAAACTGGGCAAATAATGCGCTTCTTCCGGGGAAGTGTATGTTGCCACTTTCGATAACAAGCGCCGCGTAATCCCAGGATTCAAAATTACTGATGTTTGTGTCTCCTACAACCCTCGGAAGCCTTGTCATTTTCACGGGCGGCGTACTTGCGTCACCATCGTGATCGTAATAATATGAATCGGCGGCGGAACCTTTTACCATTGAAACGGGATCATAACCTCTTCCGGCGGCAATAATCGAGCCGTTTACCGTCGCGCCATCACTGATGCTTACTTTACCCATCGTAAAGATAATTCCGTTCACAGTGTCGGTGCCCGTATCCGGATCCGTGGCTATTACAATATCCCTGTCCGGGTCGAGATTAATAATTAAAAAATATTGTGCCGGATCTGTATAATTATCTATCAGGTGACTTACCAAATCCACCGGTGTCAAAGGATCATCATCTCCGTCATCACCGAATTTTACTATGCAATTCCAGACCGTTTCGTCAATATCATCAAGCTGGTTTCTAATCCTTAAAAATTCGGTAGTGGAACCAAAAACCTCGGGTTTCATCCCGGAATTAAAGGAATAATTTATTTCGCCCGTTACATCTTCCGGGTATGATTTTCTCGCAAATACATGGACATGGCTTTCGAGGAAACTGAGCATATTCTGTAAACCTTTTGGAATCCCAAACGAAGTATCGGTATTATCAAGCCAGTTATTATGTGTATACGGTTCCAGCGGTTTACTGCCCAACCCGTCTACATCTTCCGCAACACGGCATATTACTGAATCCGGTATTTCAATATGTTCCTCGTCCGCAGGGTAAAGTTTATTGTTCGCGGCCATTGCATAATGGCAAAACCCGTTAATTTTATCCGGAATGGTTGTCAGGTTATTCGTCCGTCCCGAAGCACTGCCGCGTATTTCGGAAATCCAACCGCTCCAGGATTCCCAGTCGCTGGTGAGATTATTGTTATTACTCCAGTCAACGTCTCCCAAAAGAACGGAAAAACCGTTTCTCTCACCGTGTGAATCACTTAATAAGACATTCATATACTCTACCGTGTTCGAACAGTTTTCCGCAATATATACCGGTTCGTTTCCTTCCCATGCGAGCGCGACACTTTCAAGTTTATGCCCGGTAACACCACCGTCCATCCTGAAAGTCGAGCCGTTAACAAATGTGTATCCGTTAATTACAATTCTCGACTGCGTAAATTCATTCACCGCCGGACCTGCATATCTTGGTGATGTATTAATTACCGCGCTTGAAGTATCATGAAAACTTCCATCACCCAAATTCAGCCCGAAGTAATTACCGTTAACCGCGATATATGAATTTGCACCGTTCATTTCAATGTCGTCAAATGTATACGCGTCACGGACAACAACAATATCATCATTTCTGCCGAAAGCTTGAATCCCACCTGCAACGACATCATGATCAACAACAACCGCGCATTTTTCCGGTCCTGTTTCATCAAATGTCCCGACCCTAAGCAGGTTCCTTGTATATACGCTGCCTTTGTTTATATGCAGTATTGCTCCGCCTGTGGCGCATACACCGCCCATATTGTATTGATCCATGCGATTCGGCTTATCAAGGCCTGTGCCGAAAACATACACGTCATCGGTTATTGTCGATATGCCGCTGCCTTTTACAACAAGATCACCTAATGTATATACGGCTCCATTCAGGATAAAAGGGTTGTAAATCCATACTTCATATTCTTTTACGGCAACGGCTTTCCTGCCGTAAGACCTGAAGATTCCGTTTTCCATTGATGCAGCCGCGGTAATCTTAAGCGGAAACTTTAATTTGTTTCCGGTGCGGGTAAATGTCGAACCGTCCCATGAAAAGGATATTGTCGAATCCGCGCTATTCATTGAAGAGCCCGCATAAACCGGGATATTGAAGCTGTTACTAATTTGCGGGTCTCCTGCATTTAATTTTTGGACTATATCGTCAATAAACTGAGCTTCGTTTGAATAAGTAATATTCCTGTCGGTTGCAAATTCCTCCTTTGTAAGATACCTGTCAAGATTTGATAACGTTCTTTCAATAGCTGATTCGGCGGCAATATATGCCATCTGGTTATGTTCTTCACTCCTTGCTATTGTAAACATCTGAACGGCAGTATAAGCAACAGCGCCTCCAATTATCAACACGACAAGCATAACCAGCAAAACTATCGGCATCGTATTGCCGCTGTTACTAATCAGGTCTATTCTATTAAAGCCTGTGCCAATTGTTTTAGCTGTTCTCACTGCTTCCACCCGCTTAACGATATATTTCAAACAGGAATTCAAATTTATTCGCGCTGCCAGTTCTGCTTTTTAAAGCTACTTTATACTGCCTTACATTGTTTTCCGTATATCCGACCAGTTTTAAATCGAAAGCATATTCCGGGTAATCCTGTCCGCTTAAATCCTCAACCGGCAAATCCGTTAGTTCATCACCGGCTGTATTGGGAGCTTTACTGCTCGTGCCAATAATCTCAGTGTTTTTACGTATTGAATTATTAACATTCTCCTTTATAACTTTAATTATTGCGTTTCTCTTCAATTGCTGTTCGGAAAACTTTGAAACACGGGACATTGAAAAAAACAGTGTGGAAACTCCGACAGATACAATTCCGATAACGGCTATTGCAACTACCGATTCCACTAACGAAAAACCTTTATTATTTGTGAAAATATTCGGCCGAAGCCTTTTTCGCGTCCTTTTCCGTTTCATTAAAAATACACGTTCTCCTTTTCACTTTTGCCATTTATTTCGTTTCCGTTTCTGTCCGTTAATTTAACACGATCCCCTGTCTGTTCAATCCTTGCAACGATAGTCTTGCCCGAGTCGTTTCTTATTTTAAGGTTAAGCCAAAGATTCTCATCTTCCTTCACATCGTTTTTAATATTTGATTGCACATATAAAGTAAAATCCCTGTCGGGCAAACTTCCAGTTATCGAATCCATATGCCCGTCACCGTCAACACACTCGATTGTATACTGCGTGCTGCCCAGTATAAGAGATACATCCATTGGTACGGATATTGTGCTTCGCACCCTGTTATTTCTGTTGAACGCCGTATAAGTTTCAAAATTATATCCTCCATACAGGTATCCGGTATGAAAAATTTTAAAATCCGCGTTCAATAAAGTAATCTCGGTAGAAGCATTATCGTCGTCCTTAACCGGGTTGGGTGCAGGCACTGTTTGGGCTGGTGTGTTATCAGCTATCTCATCCGAATCTTCTATAAAAACAGGATTTCCATCGGTATCCTTGAATCTTTCAAATGCCGCCCGTGTGTATTTAAGGAAATTGTCTGCCGCATCCTTATTCATTGAATAAAAAACAAGGCCTATGTTTATATTGAATACTTGTTTATTTAACGCAACGATACCGTATTCCGCCGCGTTTCCGGCATCGGTTGGATTGATTGTTAACTGCCTGACGGTTACCTTTTTGCTTCCGCCTTCGCAAAACCTTATTAATTCATTTAACCCTTCTTCCGATAGAACGGTATTGAAGCTTATCGGGAAGGCGTAATAAGCTGTTTCACCTTCGATAAGCTGCTGCGGGGTACCTAATGATACGCTTTTTAAGCTTGTTCCTATAAGAAGCGCAAGATTTTCAATAAATTCAATGCTGTCCGAGATTCCCGCGCTGTTCATAAGGTATTCGCCGAGCCTTTCGTCTATTACCCTGTTTTCTTCTATCATTTTTTTATATTCATCAATATTGTTATAGTCTTTTTCCAATGCGCTAAGCTGTTCTTTTGCCGCCTCTATCCTGTTCTGCGCTTCTTTTATTCTGGGGATGGAAGACATTAAAACAAATTTCGTAAATACGAAGGCATATACCAGAACGGCAAAAACTATCAGCAGGCTTTTTTCCTTTTTAGACAATTTCATTTCTGATCCCCTCCTTCGGATTTAGCGGTATAGGTTACCGAGAATTCAACCGCACTTTGAGTTTCATTTAATGAGATACCCTGCGAATTACTGTTAAAAAGCTGCAATCTATCCATTTTTCCAAAAAAATCCGAAACGATAAAGCTGTTTTCCGCAATACCGTTAATCGAAAGAGATCTCCCGTTAAAGTTTACCGTTCTTAAATAACAGCCTGAAGGAAGCGCGTTTTCAATGATTAACAAAGCCTGTGAAGCGGGAATGTTCTCAGAGTCAATCCCGTTAATTATTGCCTTTTTATTGTCCACTTTTTTCGTTACCTGAGTAAGCTGCGCTTTTACACTTCTTACTTCGCCGAACTTTTGGTCGGTCAGTTTCTGTTCAACAGCGGAAGCCCTGCCATCGAGAATCCGCACATATATACCGGGAGCAAGCAAAATCGCGGTACCGACCGTTATGACCAAACCCAAAACTATTACCCTTACGGCGGAAGTGCTTTTTTTCTCTTTTTTCAGTTCTTTTTCAAATGGATTTTCACTTACCAGGAAATTTATATCCTTCATGTTAACTCCTCCATCCGTTCTTGCCAACTCATAACATTACTATAGTCAATATATATCGCGTATATATTCATTATAGTAATGGCAGGATTAATTTTTATAAGTTAAGCTGTACTGCGTTACAATCGGTTTTGAGATGTTCATCGCGAACCTGCCTTCGTTAGTCGGTTCAGGCTTAAGCACTACCGTAAGACAATTATCCCGCCTGGTAAATTTGCTTTCGGAAGCTAATCCTTCAACAACAGCTTCAGAATCCAGATAAAGCACGCCCGAATCAATCGTCCACTCCCTGTCGGCGCCATCAATAGTTAATTTTATCGTTTTGTAATCATATACCGATACCTGGTTATCGAAACTAACGCTTGCGGCTTCTTCAATGTCCCTGTTAAGGCGGGTAAACGCGTCGTGGATCGTAAACTGCTGCCTGCCGAGTTTTGAATACGCGGTTGTTGAAGCCACATTAAATACAAGCAGTTCAGTTATAATTACCGATATTATTCCGATAAGCAAAAGCGCCACTAAAACTTCGGGCAATGTAATACCTTTATTACTTTTTATAACTATTCCTCCTTATCGTTGGGTACACTCCCGCCGCACGGCGGGAGTGTATGAATAAGTCTTTATAAAGCCGTCTTAAAAGTATTATTCAAATTTAACTATTGCATCTGAAGAATTATCTGCAGTTTCAACTTTTATTACTTGCGCTTCTGGATCAATGCTTATTGCCCATCCGGCTTTTCCTGGTGTTTTAGGTACCATATCCTTCGTTCCGTCAATAAAAGGATGATATGTTCCGTTTATGTCGGTTGCATCCCCTCCGTTAACCTCACCAATTGTTGTAGTACCTACCTGGGTGGGCATATCAAATTTTACTGACTTAGCATTACCGCCGGAGCCGTCAGCAATTTCTATGGTGCAGCATAGCTTTTTAATCAAATCTTTAGAGTCTGTCCAAGGAGTAGCTTGAGACATCCCAAGGCAGTTTAGATTTGTGTCATTAGTCATATTCATATACGTTAAAATAGCCCTCTTGATGTTTTCAGCGGTTTCCTTGTCAGCGTTTTCTCTGCTTGAGCCAAGTACTCCTCCGAACAGCGTAATTGCAGTTCCTGCGATTACTGCCATTATGAGTATTGCAACAAGCAGCTCGACCAGCGAGAAACCCTTGTTTTGTTTCAACATCTTTTTCATTGAAAATACCTCCAATACAATAATTTTATTATTTAAGCATTAAATGCTTACAGACTATTAATATTAAAGCTTAAT
>JAAYBO010000347.1 GCA_012730095.1 Clostridiaceae bacterium | reverse complement strand
GCTCCTTGTTGACGAAGCCCACGGCGCTCATTTTGCGTTTTCACAAAAGCTTCCGGAAACAGCGCTTAGCCTTGGGGCCGACATATCCGTACAAAGCTTTCATAAGACGTTGCCGGCTTTAACACAGGCAGCAGTTTTGCATATCGGAAGCGGGCGTATTGACTTATCGAAAGTAAAAAAGGCAGTTTCGATGCTGACGACAACAAGTCCGTCGTATATGATTATGGCATCTATTGAGTACACTTGTGGTTTAGCCGGGACAAAAGGCGAAAAAAAGTACAGCCGTTTACTGGAACGATTGGAATTAATGAAAAAAGAATTGTCCAGGATGGAAAAATTGCGCCTAATTCCCGATAAACTGGATGGCTGTGAAAGGGATCCGAGCCGTATTGTTGTGAACGCCGTAAATTCTGACATTTCGGGTTTCGACCTTGCCCGGATGTTAAGCTCGGAATATGGCATTTACGCGGAAATGGCCGATGAATATAATGTAGTTTTTATTACTTCGGCATTCGACGGTGAAAATGAAATAAACGCACTTAAGCAAGGTCTTGCCTATATAGACAAAAAAGTTGAACGGAGAAAGCGCGATATTTGCAGCGAAAAACTATTATATCCGGGGGAATGCACAATACCCGATTGTTTGAGCTATTTGGAAGGCGGTGTCAATGTCCGTTTAATAGAATCAGAAGGCTATAAAAGCGCGGGAATCGTTACTCCGTACCCTCCCGGTATACCTGTTCTCTGTCCGGGAGAAAAAATTTTGAAAGGGCATATAGATTATCTGCGCCGGCTTTACGTGGCCGGAGCGGATATACAAGGCCTTAAGGGTATTAATGGGGCTAAAGACGGCAACAATTTTGCAGATCTGCTAATATCGGTATTGCCGGAATGAATATTTAAGGAAAAGGTGAATTAAATGCGAAAAGGGCTGCTTATTACCTTTGAAGGTGGCGATGGTTCGGGAAAGTCAACACAGTTATCTCTTTTGAAGGAATATTTAATACAAAAAGGCATTAAAATTCTTACGCTGCGTGAACCGGGAGGAGTAGCGATAAGCGAAAAAATAAGAAAAATTATTCTTGACAACAAAAATACTGAGATGAGTCCGGTGACGGAAATGCTGCTGTATGCAGCCTCGAGGGCACAATTAGTTTCACAGGTTATAAAACCGTCACTGGAAAAAGGGATTACGGTGATATGTGACCGTTTTGTTGATTCAAGTTATGTTTACCAGGGGTTGGCAAGAGGATTGGGTATTGACACGGTTAAGCTTGTTAATGATATAGCGACCGAATACATACTGCCAGACATTACCTTTTTTATGGATATCGCCCCTGAATTAGCGCTGAAAAGAAGATTCAACGCATCAATTCCCGACAGGCTTGAGAATGAAAACATCTCATTCCACCGTGATGTGTATATGGGTTATCTTAAACTTACTGAGCTGTATCCTGAAAGAATTAAACGAATCAATGGAGAAATTGGGATAAACGCTGCTTTTTCATCAATAAAAAAATATATCGATGATCTCCTTTGCCGATATATAAAATAGGGTTAAGTAAATAAGACTAAAACATCGCTTCCGGCTTGAATTGCGCAATTTAAATGAAACGGAGCATTGCCATGGGAATGAAGATTGATGGCTCTAACAGAAGAACGAATAATTTTTCCGGGAGAATAAATGCCGACAGCAGAAAAGTTGGCGGGAAAACCCCCAGCCAATTTAACTCATATTTAAAAAGGCAAGCTTCCGAAAACCAGGATGAAATGCTTCGCCGGATGGCACAAGACATATTCAAACAGGGAGAGCGTTTGACAGAAAAAGTGGATATCGCCGAACTAAAAGCATATAAGCGGTTAATTTCCGAGTTTTTAGAGGAATCAGTAAGAAGTTTTATGAATTTTTCTAAAGAAAGCTATATGGACAGGAGGGGGAGGCACCGTTTATATGCTACGGTAAAGAAAGTTAACGAAAGTCTGGAAGAGCTAACAAAAGAAGTATTAAGCTCGGAAAAGGATCACTTAAAAATATTGGGAAAAATTGAAGATATACGCGGGCTGATACTTGATATTATACTTTAAGTGCCGCGCCTAAAACTTTTTGGCTTTGATGCGTCATTTTTGCCGTATAACTTGCTGTACACAAGAAAAACATTTATAAATTCGGCTGGAAAGAGGATTGTTTGTGGGTTTAAATAAACTGATTGGACAGAAGTCGCTTGTTTTTCAACTAAAAAAACTGTTATCCGAAGGAAAGCTTGGTCACGCATACGCGTTTTCAGGACCAGAGGGTATGGGGAAACGTACTTTTGCTCTTGAATTTGCGGCTGATATTCTGTGCCCGTTCGGTAAATCGGATGGCTGCGGCTGCGTTTCTTGCAGAACATTCCTGGAAGGTACAAACCCTGATTTTTATGAGGTAATATCCGGCAAGTCTTCAATTGGCATTGATTTGATTCGTGCGTTGCAGGAGCATGCCGCAAACCGCCCCGCATATGGAAACAAAAAGGTATATTTCATTGACGGTGCCGATATAATGACTGTCCAGGCACAGAACTGCCTTCTTAAAACTCTTGAAGAGCCGCCTGAATATGTCGTTATTATTTTATCCGCGGTAAATTATGAATCACTGCTTCCGACAATACGGTCAAGGACTGTAAACTTCAGGATGGAACCCTATTCGGAAGATGAAATTAGAGAAATCATCAGACCTTTACTGCCCCGAAATATAGAGGAACCGGATTTTTATATCAAATTCTCCCGAGGCATTTTAGGTAATGCCGTCCGTATGCTTGAAGAGAGTTCTTTCCGTGACTTGAGGCTTCAAATAATCAGTTTTCTCCGAAAACCTGATGATTTTTCACAAATAGAAAAAACACGCCGGATATTAACCGAAAACAGGGACGAGCTTCCGACGGTAATAGATATGATTATGTCTGTTTACAGGGATTGCTTAATGGTTCTTATGGGAATTGAAAGCGGGTTGATTAATTCAGATAAAAAGGATATCATAAAAGAGATTGCTTCGACCTGCTCCAAACGAAAGCTCATGGACAGGTTGTCGGCATTGGAAACGATACAGAGAAATTTCAGATATAATATAAATTATCAGTTAGGAATTGATGTATTGATGCTGGAAATACAGGAGGTTTAAATATATGACAAATGTTGTGGGAGTCCGGTTTCGTTACGCCGGAAAAATATATTATTTTGATCCTGTCGATATTAAATTGGAACAGGGTGATATGGTTATTGTTGAAACAGCGCGTGGAATTGAATGCGGTGAAGTGGTTAATCCGGAAAAAGAGGTAGATGAAAGTGAAGTTGTCGCCCCATTGAAAAAAGTTATGAGGAAAGCGACGGAAGAAGATATAAAACAGGTTGAAGAAAACAAAAAAAAGGCTGCTGAAGCGTACAAAATATGTCTTGAAAAAATAAACAAACACAACCTGGAAATGAAGCTTATTGATGTGGAATACACATTTGACAATAATAAAATTCTTTTCTACTTCACAGCCGATGGAAGAGTGGATTTTCGCGAGTTGGTAAAAGATCTTGCTTCTGTTTTCAGGACGCGGATCGAGCTTAGACAGATTGGGGTCAGGGATGAGGCAAAAATGATGGGAGGTCTTGGGGTATGCGGGAGGCGGCTATGCTGTAATTCGCACCTGACCGAGTTCCATCCCGTATCAATAAAAATGGCAAAGGAACAAAGCCTTTCATTAAACCCGACTAAAATATCCGGAATATGCGGAAGGCTTATGTGCTGTCTAAAGTATGAGCAGGAAGCGTATGAGGATCTTATAAAGAGGATACCGAAGATTGGAGCATTGGTACAAACACCTGACGGAAGCGGGACGGTAATGTACGTAAACCTTCTTGAAGAACGGGTTAAGGTAAGGCTTGACAATGAAAATGAGCCCGATTTGAGAGAGTACAACGCATCGGAGATTAAGCTTATTAAGGATGTTGAAAAACAACTTGAACCCGAACCGGAAGAAGTGGATATGGAAGTATTAAAGCAGTTGGAAGACTGAGGATAGCTAATATTCAGGCATTACTTTTTAGAAGCAGGACACGCGGGAATTTAGACTTTACTGTTTGAACTATTGTACGTCTGAACGGTAGCAAATAAAAACAAAAGTTTGCATGATTAATTTAATTGACATGCATCTTAATATATTGTAGGATAACAAGGGAATTTTATTTTTTCCATTGTTTTATATTGCTTTATGACAATAGTGCAGGAGGTGTATTGGGATGGCATATTATATTAATGACGATTGCATTAGCTGCGGAGCTTGTGAATCTGAGTGCCCGGTAAATTGTATTTCTGCCGGCGATACCAAATATGTAATTGATCCGGAGGAATGTATCGAATGCGGAGCATGTGCGGATGTATGTCCCGTTGATGCTCCAAAACCGGAATAATATGCATTGGTAGGTATAGAATAAATATGTTTTACATTTATAACGGACAGGCTACTGACCGTCTATAAGTTAAAAAATTGCCATTCCCGATTCCCGGGTATGCAATTGATTTGTTCTCTAAAATGAGAAATTAAGCCGGACAATGAAGTCTGGCTATTTCTTTAAGATGGGGTGAAGAATATGTCCGATCTTGTCAAGGATGGAGAATGCTTGGACGATCTGCAGCTAAACGGACTTAAGATAATTCAGAAGAAAAAAGGTTTCCGTTTTG
>JAAYBO010000346.1 GCA_012730095.1 Clostridiaceae bacterium | reverse complement strand
TTTTTACCGCAGGTGCTATGATAATACCTGAAACGCACGCGATAAGTGGTTTTATCAGCCAATCGCCTATTTCAATTGCCATTCCCGTTGTTTTTACTGTTGTACGTATATTCAATGCAGCGCTGGCAAAATTGCTTATTACAATTGCGGCAATATAAGCTTCAAGGCCGAATATTGGAATTGCAAACCACACAAAACTCAGCCTTATAACACTGCTCAGCATTGAATGTTTTAACGTTTCGGTTTCCTTTCCCAGGCCGTTCAGAATTCCTAAGAGCGTTTGCTGCAGATAGAAAAAAACTCCGGTAAATGAAAGAAGGTACAGCATACGTCCTACGTTCTGACCAGGATACACTATATTTGATATTTCATTGCAATATGATATAAAAAGGCTTGTAAACAAAAAACCAAGAACGAGCGTTACGCGTATTGAACGTGAAATCTGCCTGTTTGCCGCAAATATTCTTTTTCTTGTTACAGATTCCGCAATGGCCGGTACAAGAGCAATCGCCAGCGCGGCTGTAAGCATCGACGGAAACGATATAATCGGGGATGCCATTCCTGTTAATTTACCGTACTCAACTAACGCTTCCTTTGAGGTCAGGCCAAAAATTTCAAGACGCTGAGGAATCAATAAAAACTCGACCGTTCCCATAAATGAAAGTATCAATCTGTTAGCAGTGATGGGAAGCGATATTTTCAAAATGGATTTTCCAATATCCCTCTTGCGCATCAGCTTCATTCCGGTATCTGCAGATTTTTTCATCCTTCGCGAAAGGAAGGCCGCATACACAACCAATACATTAGCAATTTCTCCGGCAACAAGACCTAATGTGGCAAAAAGGCATTTTCTTTCAAAATCCCCGTATATAAACTGATCCGCTATCACGTATATTACAACAAGCTTAACTGCTTGTTCAACAACCTGTGATATCGCGTTCGGCATCATTTCCTGTTTTCCGTAAAAATACCCTTTCAGCGCGGTAATTCCGGCAATAAACGGAATAGACGGCAGCAGCCAGTATAACGCACTTTTTGTGCGTATATCACCGACAAGATAATTAACAACAAAATCCAGATTAAAAAGCAGAATTAACACAACAAAAATAGCCGAAACAAATACTGCGGTCCCGGCTACAACTGCAATACGGTTTGAGTTCCTGTGTTTTCCTCTGGCGGTTTCTTCAGCAACAAGCCTCGATACGGCAATTCCGACACCAGCCGTTAAACCAAGCAGTACCAGATTATACACCGGCAAAACAAGCTGAAAAAGCCCCATGCCTTCAGCGCCAATTGTTTTCGCAATGTAAACACGGTAAAAAAAGCCGATAATTTTAACAAAAAAACCGGATATGGTTAATATAAGCGTGTTCCGTTTTAATGTATTCTTTTTCATATAACCTCATCAATCACCAAAACATGCACGGATAGACAATCCGGTGATTTTTGTTTCAAATCCGGCTGTTTTTGATCAAAACGGAATAAATACATGCTTATATATATGGCCAAACCCCCGTTATCATTCATAGAAAAAGTAAAAGCCTGCCTTAAGAAAGCTTACATATATCCACCATCCTGCGGGGTGTCTGAAGAACCGAATTTCAGAACCTCTTCAAGTGCCTGAGTGCCCTCATATGGCTCATCATCTTCAATACCATGCAAAAAATCCCCCCGCATTACTTTTTCCAGCACATCCTCTTCTACAGGACGGTGGGATGACTTGCTTATCTCGTCAAGTTTATTTTCATGTTCTTCGGATATTTCACAGTCAATACAGTTCCTTGCGTAAGGTAATGCTTCAAGCCGTTCGCCGCCAATATGTCTGCCGCAAATCCCGCAAATTCCGTAAGTACCTTCTTTAATTCTTTTCAGCGCATCGTCAATTTCCCTTACGGCAAATTCTTCACTTTCTTTTAGTGCCGCATTATGCTCAGCATCGAAAAGCTCGGTGGCGATATCGGCGGGATGGTTGTCATAGCGTGAAAGTTCGCTGTCTTCGTGCGTCCGATACCCGGAAGGTGCACCCCGCAGCATATCACCAATTACCTCCATACGCTCATGCCTGAGCTGCTCAAGCAAATAGCGGAAATGTTCATTTTGATCCTTTTTCATATACTGCCTCCGTATATTAAACGTATCATTTTTTGTTTGCCCAATGCATAACAATGAGGTTATAAAGGAATTTAATCCGGCTTACCTATTATCCCCGAAATATCGGAATCTTTATCAGATATTTTTGTTTTAAACTAATGAAATGTTATCTATAATGAAATTTAAAATATGTTATTATTAGAAGTATGAAATAAGGAGGTTCCGTCTATGAAGTATTTAATAAGGCAAAAGATTTTTTCTTTCAGGGACAGTTTTACTATAAAAAATGAATTTAATGAGGATTGCTTTAAGGTATACGGTAAGATTCTGACTATTGGAAACAAGCTGTTTCTTACGGATATGCATGATCGAGAATTGTTCTATATCGAACAGAGGCTTTTAAGGTTTTTGCCTGAGTATACAATTTATCAAAACGGCGTTGAGGTTGCAACGGTTAAAAAAAGATTTACGCTGATGAGGCCGAGTTTTGACATAACCAGTTCTTTTGGTTATTTTCATATCGAAGGGAATTTTCTCGCATACGATTTTACAATATTTAAAGATGGAACCCCCGCTGCCGTTGTGTCAAAAAAATGGTTTTCATTGTCCGACACTTACGGTGTTTCGGTTTCAGACAATGAAAACCAGGCCTTTATCCTTGCTCTTGTAATTGTTCTTGATCAAATTTACCACGACGGGAAAAAATAGTGCAAAAAACCTGCTGTTTTCTTTATTTTGAATAGATACTATTCGCATTAATAATTGATAATGCTTATTCGCTATATAGTACCTCTGTATATATTCTGTGCAGCAGGACCGCGGCTTCGGCCCTTGTTAAATTATGAAGGGGGTTCAGCCGATTACCGCTTCCTTGTATTATGCCTTCACTTACAAGAATGGCAATGCTTTCAACTGCGTAATCCGAGATGATTCTAAAATCTACATAACCTTCTATTACTGAAATATCTGCAAGTTCAAAAACCTTACCGGCTGTGTTTAGCGCCCTTACAGTCAATGTCATCATATCCTGACGGGCTATACCCTCTAAAGGTTTGAACGTATTATCACCGACCCCTGTGGTAATACCAAGCTTTTTAGCGGCTGCAACGGCTTCATAATAATAATCCTCTTCATATACATCGCTGAAATTATCACCGGAATCTGCTTTCAAATTTAGTGTATTCATTAAAAAATACAAAAAATCCGCTCTTGTTATTTCATCCATGGGTTTGAAACGCTTTCCGGATACCGCTCTTAAGATACCCCTTGACGCAAGAAATTCAATTTGCCGTTGTGCCCACGCTACATCATATATATCTGTGAAAATCATTGTTTCATCGTCTACAAGTTTTAGTATACCGAA
>JAAYBO010000345.1 GCA_012730095.1 Clostridiaceae bacterium | reverse complement strand
ATATATGTACTCCACAGTATAGTAATCCGCAACGTTTATAAAACTAAAATCAAGAATGACAGAATCAGTTCCAGAAGGTATATATTCCGTGTCTATGTAAATATCATAACCCGGACAGTTCTTAATAACGCCGACGATAAATGAGCCGGTAACGAGATTGTCATTATAATCCGCGGTATTTGCCTGGTATATCGTGCCTTTGTCGGTTAACTTCCTGTTTACGAGCTCAATGGCATCGTCGCTGTCGGCATAAGCAGCAAAGAACATTGTTATTGCCGCGATCAGTAAAATGGCAGCCGAAAAATATGATATAGCTTTTAATGCATTTTCTTCCACGTAAAACACCATCTATCATTAATTTTGTTTAAATATAAGCGCTGCGATTCTGCCGTTTTCATCCCTTGCAATACTTCCGATAAAAACTCCGTTCGGGTTCACATAGTCATCGCTCTTTTCATTCATCGTATCTGAGATTGGTTTACTTACTTCTGTTAATCCGTTCACAACACTATTATCAATATCAGCCTCATGGATATACCAATCTGTGCCGCCTTTTTTAGTTTCAATACTAATCCCGATATATTCGTCTTTAAATTTCCTAAGAACGTTAACGACCTCGCTTCCACGTATCTCCATTCCGTCATACATCGTGTACTGGGATTCCGACATTTCCGAGCTGATTTGATCAAGCCTGTTAATTGCGTTCTGAGCCGTGCTTTGACCGGAGCGCATTAGTAGAAAACCAATCGAAACAACTATCATTGTAATCACAACGCCAGCCCCAATAATAATCGCTTTCAAAGAATTCTCCATTTTTATTCCCCTTTCCTAAAAAACTTTGTTAATTTCTTCCGAAAAGTTTGATAACTGTGCCGCACTAACCAGTATAAAAGGCAGTATCATATATAAAAATACGGTTGCACCTAAAGGTACAAACGCAATCATCTTTCCCCACATTCCTTTTTTATTCACCAATATTTCATTATCCTGCTTTCTCTTCTCCTGGTAATACTCCCTCTCGCTTTTAAGCTCGTCAAAGGCTTCGCTAATTGAGATTTTATCTACAGCCGTTTGTAGATTTTCAACAATCCTCACAAATGGTATGTATGGCTCGTCCAATGTTAGCTGTTCAAGTGCCCTGTTGTCACCGTATTCAAAATTATTGATGCATTTTGATAACGATGATTTAAAAATAACGGCGAACTGCTCCATCCAGAAAAGTATGTCCTCTACATGGATTCTTTCAATATGCATAAGCATAAGAATTATTGTATGAAACTGCATTACTTCGTCTTCCATGTTCATACGTAAAATGCGTTCTCGAAACAGAAGCATCCACCATGGCAGGTGATAGGCAATAACAGAAATAATAATTGAAACAAGAAGCTCCCACCATTTAAGATAGTGATTGTTATACACAGTTATTTTGTCAAATATTCTTTTTGCCGCGATATCTGCCTGGCGAGAATCGGTATATTCGCCGCTTGTGGTTACAGCTTCATATATTTGCCCATAGGATGCCTTTTTCCCGCTGAAGTTAAGGATATATTCCCTGTCTCTTTCTGTTATTACGATCTGCTCTTCTGTGTTAATCTGCCCGTTAAAATTCGCTATCTTGATGCTGATAGACGAGTTTAACACATTATTTCTGACAATTGCGTGTACGTTTATGAAAACTCCTAAAGACAGTACAAATGCTATCACGGCAAAACCAATCTGCCTTGCGTAAAACCGGTTAACGCTTATCTCCGCACCGGTCTTTTTTAGTAATCTGTCGTATTTCGCTGCCTTATAGAAATTTCTTTCAATCATCCCTTCTACTGCGTTTCTGATAAACTTAAGCCTCAAAAGAAAATCAAAAAGAGAATTGTCAATCGGCGCGTACGTTATGCTGGTTTGAAGCTTTGTTATCAACTGGTACGCTCCGAATGCCAGGACAAACAGAACAATTACACAGACAAACCCATATGCTCCGTCATAGTATTCAATCAGCTCGGGAATATTTGATATCGCCCATTTTTCAAGAGGCTTTAACGCAAAGATTGGCAGCACAGCTATAGCGGACAGGCTTTGAAACAAATAACTAAGTTTTTCGCGGCGCAGAAGCTCAAGGTTTATTTCCTGTTTT
>JAAYBO010000344.1 GCA_012730095.1 Clostridiaceae bacterium | reverse complement strand
CTTGATATGTAGCGTTTTCCGGATGAAGTATTGCTTTTACGGTGATAGAATTTTTATTGTTATTTAAACAATTGCCATCGATACTCGCAAGTTCGATTTTTCGTACAGGGATTTCCTTTATCTGATTATTAGGTTTGTTTTCAAATAGTGTATTGCTTAATCCTTCAGGATAACTGCAGGAAATGGAATTAAGCTTTAGAAATTGTGTTTCCATGCCTAAGGATGACACTGTTATTTCCATATCCCCAGGTTCATATGTCGAAGCTATTATGGCAAGAAGTTTACCGTTGAACAGCCTTTTACTTGTACCTTTATACTGGTCGTAATCGGTACTGTCGCCGTTATCAAGTCCTATCAGGCGGCCGCAGCCTTTAACGCTTATATTAACTCTGTTATTTGCGTTTTCAACGGCAATACCGTTTGCATCAACGGCGGTTATTTCTATAAAAGACAAATCACGACCATCTGCGTTCAATATCGTTTTATCTGGCTTTAAAACCAACTTTACGGCGTCGCCGAACGAGCTTTTTATATCCTCGGCAACAACATTTCCGTTTTCATCATATGCCACTGCTTTTAAAACGCCTTTTGAATAAGGGATCTGCCATTGGCCTAAAAGCTTTTTTCCATGCTTGTGATCAATATTGAACGTCCCTAACGAGATATCATTAAAAAATAATTCGATTTTCGGCGCGTTTGAACAGACACGTACATCTATCAGCTGCTCTTCGGAAAAATCCCAGTAAGGAAAGATATGTACCATCGGGTTTGATTTATAGTCTGTCCATTCGGCCTGATAAATATAGAATGTATCTTTTTTGAAACCGGCGGTATCGACTTGCCCGAAATAAGAGTTCTTTGTTGTATATGGCGTTGGTTCTCCGATATAGTCAAACCCGGTCCAAATGAATTGTCCGGGAGAATATTCGGCGTCCCTGTCCGCGATAATGCAGTATTCTGTATTTTTAGCGCCCCAGCTTGTTGTGCTGTTTCCAAGGGAAGAGCACTGCAGATCATCATCACAAAGAACAGGCTGAGCCAGCGGAAAATGGTAAACGCCCCTGCTCTGTAACGTTGACGATGTTTCACTGCCATAAATAATCCAGTCGGGATATTTTTTGTGATGCTCGTCATAATATTTCTCTGCATAATTATAACCGGCAAACTTTAACATATCCGCACACTTTTGCGCGTTTTCCCATGGCATGTAATTCGATGCAATCGTCGGCCATGCATTTTTATTCGGATCATGGGTAAGAACCAGTTCCATGAGCATTTTTGTAATACGCTGGCCATTTTCATCGGCATGCGTGTCATAAATCTCATTTCCAATACTCCACATGATTACGCTCGGATGATTTCTGTCTCTGCGTACCCAGCTTGCAACATCTTTTTCTGCCCAATCTTTGAAGAACCGGGCATAATCGTAAG
This sequence comes from Clostridiaceae bacterium, assembly GCA_012730095.1. GTDB lineage: Bacteria > Bacillota > Clostridia > DSM-8532 > DSM-8532 > DTU069. The sequence goes on along the minus strand of JAAYBO010000344.1, from coordinate 1,917 downwards.
TTGTTTTTGGCCTTTCCCACATATCAAACGCCTCGGAAACTACAAGAAAGCCCATTTCATCGGTGAGTTCCATTAATTCTACCGCAGGCATGTTATGTGATGTTCGGATTGCGTTAACGCCCATCTCTCTTAATATTTTAAGCTGCCTTTTTATAGCTGTTTTATTAACCGCCGCGCCCAATGCACCGAGATCATGATGCTGGCAGGCGCCGTGGAGTTTAATTTTTCTTCCGTTCAAAATAAAGCCCTTGTCAGGATCAAAATCAATCTTCCTGAAGCCAAAGTGCTGTGTTTCAGTATCAATAACTGTATTTCGCACAATTAATTCGCTTTTTAACGTATAAAGGTTAGGGTGGTCAATATCCCATAAAAGCGGATTTTTAACTGTAAGGGTCATTTTGGACGGATTATAGCTTCCAAAGGGCGGAGAAAGCTTACTTTTACTTGATGTCGCTTCGTTCCCGGACGCATCGTAAATAGTATGAGTTATGAATAATTCATCATTAATTTCTTTGTCCTGATAAACTTCACTTGCTATATCAACGTGCCATAAGTTTTCGTCTTTTCTTGTTGTTATGTATATGCCATCTGAGATAAAATGCACGTTTTTTTTCGTTATAAACCATACATTCCTGTAAATGCCCGCACCCGAATACCATCTCGAATTGGGAGAACGGTAGGCAACACGGACAACGACATCATTTCCGCCATCAGCCAAATAATCGGTAATATCAAATTCAAACGTGGAATATCCGTATTTCCATTCTCCGGCCTGTTTACCGTTTATGTATACAGTTGAATCCATATATACGCCTTCAAAACGCAGAAAATATTTATTGTCCGGTTCAATGCGGGGGATATTGAAGTTCTTCCGGTACCAGCCGTCGCCTGACTCATAAAGGTTATTGGTGTCGAATATAAGCCAGTCGTGCGGAACTTCTACAGGCTCCCAAGCCTTATCATTATTCATGAAAAGCTCATATGGGGTATCCGGTTTCTGTTTTGTGAAATACCAGTTATCATTGAACAAACGCTTGCAACTCATAAAGCCCTCCCAATTAAACAGATACATAAAGTGTTTTATTTGATAAACAGCAGGACAATGCCCTGTAAAATACCAATAATAAAGCCAAGAACCGCCCCTAACAATTCAATATATCGAAGCTCATTTTTGACTACACCGGTAACAATTTCTTCAAAAGCAGCAAGATCAAGGGCTTCAATTTTATCGGAAACCATTTTCGATACCGAAATCCTTTTATTTGCGCCCGTTATTGCTTTTTCAAGCATATCGCGGATATATTTTTCCCCGTCCTTCTGCATGAAGTTATCAAGCTGTTTTTTTAAGGTTTTATCGGTAAACCCGTGAAGAAACGAGGGCAGTTTGCTTTTCAGAATTAATACTACATTATTAACAATAGCTGATTTAAGGTCGTTTATTTCTTTTTCGGAAACAAGTCGGTTAAGTATATCACCTGACGATACAAGCTGTTTTTCAATTACGTCACCTATTGAAGCAGCCAGTTCGGATTTCCTTGACGGTATGACACCGTGAATTTTTAATCCGAAAGGAAGTTTTATCGGTTTTATTGGTTTAAACAACAACCTTACTGCTATAATATTTGTTATCCAGCCGATAAAGCATCCAATTGACGCAAGAAGAATTATCTGAAGAAGTATCGTGCATCACCACCATTGTACATTGTGCTAAATAAAAAGTATAGCACAATATTATTAGAACAGCATTAAAAATATTGTGTCTTGCTGAAAAGTTGCTATAACAATATCACATACTCTTATAAGATTAGAAACATCTTGGACAGAGTTTGATAATGTCATAGCCGAACTTGTAACGGTTGAGTCCAATATTTCAAGGAAGAAATTCCGCAAGAACTGGGCACGGCTTATATAACTGTT
>JAAYBO010000373.1 GCA_012730095.1 Clostridiaceae bacterium | reverse complement strand
TCTTTCCGGAGACAAGAGCAGGATATCTATTTCTCCATTTTTAAGCTCTTCTTCGACTTGATTCCACTCATCAACATTATCGCTATTTATAGTCTGTGCCCGCAGTCCAATTCTTGCGGCATTTTCAATTTGATTACGCATTAGAGATAATAGAGGGCTTATGAGTAAAGTTGGTCCTGCACCTTTTACCCTTAACATTCTAGTGGCAATAAAATAGACTACACTTTTTCCCCAACCCGTACGCTGAACTATTAATGTTCTTTTGCCGCTAATAATTGATTTTATTGCTTCCCATTGTCCTTCACGAAACTCTGTCTCTGATCCAAGCATTTGTTTAAGTAGAAATAATGCCTGATCTCTCATTTTTTATACTCCATCATCTTAAATAAGTTTGATAATTATATCTTCTTTTAATTCGTTTCTCAAATGTTCTCTTATGTCATTTAACAATTTTTCAATATCAGCTTCGGTTTCAATGGTTTTTGTTCCGCGTAGAATGTTTGCAATGCTGATGTTCACTGTTTTCTTATACCTTTTTTTCGGAAGTTCCTGAACCGGTTGTTTTACTTGCCCTTCGGTTGTTACCTGGGGTTCAACAGGCTTTCTTTTTGATGTTTCTATGGTAATTTCGTCAAAACACCTCAGTTTAAGCCTGTCGCTTTCCTCTTTCATGGCTATGGCTTCATAGAAATTGTTGGCATGGTCCAGTCTAAATAAAAGGTCGTCAAATCTGCCTCTAAACCTATCAAAGAGAACCGTCTTGAATTCGTACTTATCCAATTCCTCAAGAACCTTGTTATAATCATTCTCTATTACCTGCCTTACAGGTTTACACTCTACTTCCAATAATTCAGTAAACCTATCCACAAATCTATCTACTAAACTTGGTAATTTGTGAATGTCAGAATAAGGTTCCTTGCTTTCAACAATCTTTTTCATTTGTTCTACCAGATCTATAACTTCCTTATCCAGCACATATGTCTTGTTTCGGCTGTATATATCTATCTTATGGACAGCCTTGTCAAAGAACTCTTTCTGATTACTGTCGAAAAATTTCTTAACATCAATGGAATCATCAGCATAATCAAGCAGTATGTCTTTCTCTTTTTCAAGTTCATCGTAAAATTCTATTGAATCATTAATTTTACAAATTTTTTCTAATATTTTCTTTCCTTCATCTAATATATCCTTCCCGGGGTATTTGGACTGTTTATAATAGACGAGCAATTCATTGATTTTTGCAATTTCATCCTTTGCCAGGTCCTTAAACCTTTTCATAAGCCCGTCTTCGTCAGATGGGACAGCAATAATATTGAACAGTTCCTTGCATAAATCTCTGACATTGCTAATCTGGTGGCCAGGTACCTTTATTCTTTTTTCAATAAGGAGCCTGTCGGCGTAATCTCTTTTTGTCAAATATTTTACTATCTCTCTGTCGTTAACATTCAAGTACTGGCCGTTTAACTGCAATTTTATTTCCTGTACTTTAAAAAGTTTGGCAACCAACCACTCGATATCCTCTTCAAGCCATCCGTAAGGTGCCTTCTCATACACGCCAAGGATTGTTTTCATTGTTACAGGTATGTTCCTTGTAGTATTTCTTTCTATATAGCCTGTCATTTCATCAAGAGCAAGTTTGTTTGGAGATTCAACGCCGTTTAATACAATCTGCTCGTTATCAGCAAATATTTCATAAACATCTGCAGTGGTAGTAAAATGAGTAATATATCCAAGTTTTGTATAGATTCCTTCGATAAGTACCTTAAAACCATCATTTATTCTTTCAACCGGATGTATTTTCTTAATTTCAAGCCTCTGGGAATTGGCATACATATCAGCATTTTCGATGGCTTCAGTCAAAAGTCTTTTTACCCTGTCTTTACGCTCTACCAGTTCTCTTCTTTTTCTATCTTTAATATCTTCAATTTTGGGGGTTAGCAAAGTACCTCCTTTTTTCCTCAGAAAGGTTTCAATTTTCAATATTTCCTCCATTTCTTCAAGGAAGGTAGTATCATCGGGAAGTTTTAATATTAAATTATTTTCCCGCGCAGACATCAGTTTAAGCTCATTATCCGTAAGCTCTGTCCCGGCATCATGGTATGGTGTAATTATTTTTAGGCCTATTTCATTCCCTTGATTACCCCTAAAATACCTGTCGTCTACAACCTGGTTAAAACTAAAGTTATACCTTGAAGAGTATTTATATTTCTTATCTGAATAGATTTCGTCAAAAACAATTTCTGATATTTCCTGTATAACTTCTCCCAAATCTACATCGGTGTTTTTTATTTCCCTATCGATATCCTGTTCTTCATGGGTAAGAAATATATACTGGTCTCCGTTTTTTTGAACTAGAGTTTCCTTAACCAACCTTTTTAATGAGTCTTCTATTCTCTTTTTAAGGTCTATCTTATCCTCGTCTATATGAGTCACCATAAGAGTAGCCAAATTCTCCATATTTGCAGGTATTTCTTTGACGTATTTAATCATAAATAGAACTTTTAAAAGTTCTACATCAAAATCGTTCAGATTTTCATTATCCTGAGCATGGATAATGACTGTCCTAATATTAGCATCAAGGAAGGCTTCAATAGTATCACAAAAGGCTGAAAACGGTATTAATGTTCCTTCTTCGCTGTTCATGTATTTTATCGCAGATTCCTGAAATGAACTGATCATGGAACGTTCACCTTCTGCCAGGTGTTTGCCGGAAGCTCCGTGTATCCTTACAGAAGTCAGAACATGCTGAAGAAGATTGAATTGGTATGGAATAAAGGGATAGCATTCTATAAAATCCTCGCTATCCTTATATACTTTTTTCTCCGGAGTATCCGCCGAGAATGTGATAAGGTTTTTAAGTATGGCATTTTTATTCTCGTAAAGAAGCTTTAATGTATCTTTTGCAACATCGTTTTTTGATAGAATTCTTTCCCTGATTACCTCGTCAACATTGGCACTGGAAAGACTAATACGGGTATTGAACCTGCCCTGGATTTTTGAAAAATCATTTCCTTTTACCTTTGTTATAGAATCTATATCCTCCTGGCTTGTAACAATGACCCAGGTTTTGCCGCCGCATTCGGTTCCCAGGTCTTCCACAACGGTTTGAAGATTCAACATCAATTGGGAATCATCCCCGATATATTGCCCCATTTCATCCACGAGGAAAATAATATGATGGTTCTTTCCTTTTTTTTCTATGTATTCCCTTACACGCCTGGCAAACTTTTCGACGCTTAGAGAATAATTTTCCTCGGCTTTCAAATACCAATTCCTTGCTGCCTCTTGACTCATCCTGGTGCTTTTGGACAGGGCTTCTACAATGGCATCCTCTTCATAGTAAAAATCCTCCCTTGCGTCTACCCATTCTCTTCCCGAAACCTCCATAAAAGTCTTTTTAAAATCTTCATAAACGCCATCTTCGACCATTTGCCGCTCCAGCTCAGCTATCCATGGCATAGAACTGCAAAAGCCCTGCATTTCATTAAAGACTTTATTAAACACTTTGACAATGGCATCTTTATTAAATTTTGAATCAGCATCACTCTTGGAATCGATATTGAAAAGAATAACATCGACTGAAGTATCTCCTGCCAGTTTCATATCAGCCAGAACCATACTGTCCTGAATTTTATCTTTGAAATACTCAATTGCTTTTTTTCCTTCAACTTCTCTGTTCTCAAGAAGATAGGAAAGTATTTTAAGAAAATGGGATTTACCGCTTCCGAAGAAACCTGAAATCCAAACTCCCATTTTGTCGGTAGTATTTACTATTCCTTTTTTATATGCCTCAAAGAAGTTGTCAAAATGCTTTGCCAATTCCCTTGTAACAACATATTCTTCAAGTTCCTGCTGTATATTACTGTCATCATCCTGACCAACCTTGATTACACCCTTAATATCTCTGTCAATAGGTTTTTTAAACATATCTTTTATTAACATTTTAAGACCTCCTCATATTTGAGCCTAATTTATACTAATACCTATCCACCAATTTAAAAGCCCTATAATAATTATCATCCTTAATTTCTTCAAAAAGCACCAGTTCAAGCCCATCATATACGCCAGGGAAAAACATAATTACAGGTACTTCGTCCAAAACCTGATGAAGGTTGTTCAACACCGTATGTGAACGGATAATTGGCCATACCTTTCCTACACCGGTTATAAATACCACATCACCTTTCTCTACCCTGTCTCTTATATACCTGACAATAAGGTCGCCTTTTTCCGTAAGTCTTAATGTCTTTTTCGTAGCATTGAATATAAATTCGCTGCCTTTTTCCTGTTCCTTTGTAAAGTTTTTCTCAAGATATCCTTTAGTCTCGAGAAGTTCCAGCATTATTTCATATAGGTCAAATTCCTTTATGTTAAAACCATAATCCCCGTTATTAATTTTTTGCTTAAGAAAACGCACATGATCCCTAACAAGCATTTCATACTTAGATTCATAATCAAATATATAATACCCTATTTCATTGCCAAGTCCTGTATTTTTTCTGAAAGATTCTTTCGTAATCCGCTCAATAATTTCATCAAGCCTTTGGTATATGGTTTTCACTTACATCTCTCCCATCAGTGAATTGAGGTATTTTTCATCCCCAATTTTTTTAAGATGCTGTACTAATTCTTCTTCGATAATCGGTTTGACAATAACTCTGTCTCTTTTCCGGCCTTTTATAAAACCGGCTTCAAACAGGATGCGTATATATACCTGCTTTAATTTATAGAAGGTATAATTGGTCCATGAAGCTACTTTTTTACTTTGCTCTTTTTTTCTGCTGAAGAATATATCAAAATCCTTGTCTTGCAATGTAGAATCACCCATAAGTATCTTCTCTCTGAAAACCTCATACATGAATTCAAAAAACAACCTGTCTGTTTTCATGATAGAGTAGACAACTATTTGCTTACTCGTTCCTATTTCACCATTTACTATTTTTTCAACCAGAAAATCATCAATAGCCTTCAATCTTTGTATCACTATTGACGCAATTTCGCTTTTTCGCGCTTCTGTGTTTACCTGAAAAATATTATCATTTCTTGACATATCTTTTATCTCAAAATCCTTAAACCCTTGATTCATAAGTTCTGCAGCTTTTTTCATTTCTTTATATAAGAAGGGTTTTGACTTTATTGTTGATTTATATTCTAACTTATTTGGCATGATCTTCCTTCTTTCCGGTCCACTTTTCATTATTACAATTATACCTATTAATTATGGTATTGTATAGGTTTGTGTATAAAATGCTTTTATCTATGATGTGAAAATACTTTTTTTATGCTTTCAAATAAGATATCAATTTCATATACAATATCGACTTGTTTCCCATTATATTCCGCTTCAAATACCGAAGCACCAAAGCTTCCAAATAATCCTTCAGCATTTACCTCTATATTACAATATTCGCCATAAGAATGCTAAAACCCTCTAAAAACGATTACAATTTTTTTATAATTTGTTATAATTCTATATAGAGGAGGTGATCTTTATGGCTTTTTCCGAAAGCGTAAAAGATGCAGCTTACAAACTTTCTGGCGGCAGATGCGAATGTACTCGTCAACATTCAGGAAGAACAGATGCACCTCATCATGGCGGACGCTGTACTGTAACATTCTCAAGACACGGCAACTGGCAAGCCCATCATATAATTTCAGTTAGTGCAGGAGGTTCTGATAATCTATCTAACTGCGAAGTTTTATGTACAAAATGTCACGAGTTAACTAGAACATACGGCAACTCATAATGAATACATAGTAATGAAATGGCCAACGCAGTTGGTCATTTTTTTTAGATAGCGTTTTGATTCTTACATTTTACAATTATTTATTATTATCTTTTTAGCAATAAAAGTCAGCTGCTCTTTTACCAATATTTTTTCCTTCCATCTGCTGGGAATAGCATCATAGCCATAGTAAATATCAATGGTGTCAGCAGTTTCGGATTAAATTGGTTTATAAAGGAAATGATTCCGCGTATTCCTGAAAATCTTGCTGTATTATCTGTTACAAAGGGAATGATTAATTATCCTGATGGTACATTAAAGTCATATCCCGAAGTTTTTGAAGAAAGTACCAGCAAGAAAATATCATTTAATGCGATCGGAGGTCCATGTACCAGTTATGAGCTTGCAGACAGGGATTTTACAGAAGTTACCTTTTGCGGCCGCGATATAAACATGTTACGCTGGTTACGTTCCATATTTGAAACGGATTATTATAATGTAAGTATTTCAACGGATGTCCGCGGTGTGGAATGTGCTGTAGCATTAAAGAATAGCTATGCATTGGGAGTTTGCCTCGCCATTGGTATGTCTTACAAGAAAGAAGGAAGGGAAATTGAACATTATAATTCCCAGGCAGCCTTATTCGGGCAAAGCGTGGTGGAAATGTCGCATCTGCTTGAATTGTATGGCGGAGATGCTTCCAATATTCGCTTGTTTTCCGGAGATTTATATGTAACCATCTTTGGAGGAAGGACCCGAAAAATCGGTATTTTACTCGGGCAGGGAATACCGTTTGAAGAGGCCATGAAAAGGTTGGCAGGCATAACGTTGGAGTCAATTGTCATTGCCACCAGAACTGCCGAGGCGGTTCGTGCCCTGATTGCACAAGGCAAAGCAGAAAAAAAGGATTTTCCTTTGTTGTTCCATGTTGATGAAATAATTAACCAGGGTAAAGCAGTTAACATTCCGTGGAAGGCATTTGAAACTGAATTTATAAAATAGCTCCGGGTTTTACCGGGGTGCATTATTATAAAACAATTTGTTAGGAGGCAAGAGGTATGACATAGTTTAAGTATAGCAAATGTCATTCTTTTAGCAAAATTTTAATTCCCTTAATATATTTACCATTCGCCATGGCCAGCAGGCCTTTGAACATGCTGCCCTTAATGCCGCTTGCTATCTGCAGGCTGCGAAGGGGACTGCCCGCGCTGGACTCGATAAGCATCCGGTATTCCGCTGTGCCCGGCTTCGCACCTTTGGATATCAGCCTTTTAATGTACCAATGCAAAGCCCTCATAACCAGCGAATGCTCTTTCATGTCGATAAC
>JAAYBO010000343.1 GCA_012730095.1 Clostridiaceae bacterium | reverse complement strand
TATCGTATACTATTTCAAGAACACTTCCTATAGGTGGTTTGTGTCCGCGTAGCTTGTCTAAAATAGCTTTTCCGATTAATTCTAGTATTTCTTTTCTTTGCCGCCGTACAATGCGGCATGCTTCGAAATAACTGTGCGTGTCATTAAGAAGGTATGGATCCTGAGTAAGTTGGGCTATATGTCTTAACGTAATTTCATCTCGAGGCCCCACTATATGACTTTCTTCGATAAGCCACTGACGAATGGAAGCCTCTTGTAATGAGCTTCCGAGTTTTTGAAGCCTTGTTGCAATATCCCTATATGAAAGGTCATAAATTACTTTGTATTCGCGCAAAATATCTTTCCAATAAGATGCCTTTTCAGTCGCATCCAAAACATCTGAACTTAAGCGACCGCTTATCTGTAAATTCTCATATATATAATCAACCATATTTCTGGCATATCCGTCTCGTTTTAGAAATACAAGCTGATCCCCTGCAGAAAGACTTTCCGCAGCAATTTCAGATACTGTTCCAGTTACAGAATCAAAAACAACTGCTTTGTAGTACTTGGAAAATAATACTTGTTCATCGCTTACAAATCGCCCTATAGCGCATACTTCGGATGTTAATGTGTCTCCAGCATTGCCAGAAACGTTAGAAGTATACTTATTGATATCAAGTATACTTATATTATTTATATACTTTTCCAAACCCACTTCCTCATCAATAAATGAGATTAAGTCATTGTTCTTATCTTCATTGTTTTCCAGGTCATCATCAAATAGATCATCTTGAATAACACCGATTCTGGAATTCAATTTATTCTCAAAAGTTTCCGCTTTGTATTTTTTGTACTTGAACCAGTGCGTTTCGCATTCATAAAGCAATACAATAACATTTTCAGCCGCTCTACATTTTACCGGATCAAACCGTTTTCCGCAGAAATCACCTATAGCTATGATCTCGTCATAGCATACAGAGTTATCAAAACGGTTGGCGGTTACTATAGTTATTCCTCTTCTGTAAAATATTTCGTCCTCACAGAGGATATTGACATAATATGCTTTTGGTACAACAAGAGCAATTTTTTCTGCGTTCGAAGACTCGAGGTATCGCTTTAAAGCATTATATTTAGAACAATCTGCGAAGCAAGATTTGTACAACTGTTCTAAAGCATCGATAACATATATACAATGATATTCTACAGATTCTGCATTTTCTGCTAAATCCCTAAGTTCACGGATCCGGATAGCAGGAGAAGTCACACTGGCCTTCAACATGCCGTTTTCTATAGCTTTTTCGAGTTTTTCAATAGGAAATACAGCTGTGATTAAGAGGTTAAGGAGGGAATATGCTTTAATTAGAAAAGAGTTCTTATTATCGTCATTCCATTCAGAGTTCTTTATTGCATATAACGCTTCTTTGATTTTACGAAAATTTTCCCATGAGCATCCGCCATCAACAATCTCTGTCTTAACTGTATTATTAACAATATTCTCAATTTGTCTGTCAAGTTCAAGGGTTAGGTTATTTATCTCTTGTGGAGGAAGAGAATTTTGCAACAGAAATTCCCTTGTACACGCAAATACTGCAGCTCCCCCCTGCGATTCAATAATATCTTTCGCACATTCTGAATCAATTTCTACCGCAATATGAGAAAATTTAAGAGTTTTTCTTCCCAAGAGGTCAATCAGTTCGAAAGCACCATTTGATACTGCATCTGCACCGATAACCATCAACCCGACTGTTGTATTTCCATGTTTCTCTAACACCAAATCACGAGCGGTCGATATTTTCCTCGTTATCTTCAATACTGGTTCTGTTTTTGCTGGATTGTTACCTAGTTGATATTCTTCACCGCTGTCCGCATAATACGATGCTGTAACTATATCCAGCAATCCTACGCTCATGTTGTCTCCATAAGAAATGCGTAAACCTTTAGATAAACGGGCAAAAGTGTCACGTTCGGTAACAATAACCACAGAAGCACCAGTAACACTTGGCACCTCTGTTACTGGAACTCCCAATATATGCGAAATGAAATCAGCTCTTTTGTTATCTTGTCGCCTTATTCCTCTTCCGTCGGTCAAGCTTGAAGTCCCATAGTAGGGTTTTATTAAGTTTTTATTATCCTCAAACGGAATCCAAGAAATTGTTTTTCCGTTTTTCCCTCTGCCATCCTGCTCTAGAGTAATGTATTGGGTTCCATCTCTGAAATCCAATCCACGCCAACGATACCGACCATTTCTGAACAGAACAATATCACCTTCATTTAAAGAATCAATAATCGATTCGGAGTTAGTCCTATCAAACGATACAGATGCTAATGCAACCATAATAAACGATACAATATCAAAGCAAATGGAACCCGTATGCAACGCTACGCTGACTGAATGGCCATTACCAGACAAAGCGGACATGAAAAATTCGGCATACTTTTTGACAATTAGCTCTTTAGATATAAGCGAGTTTTCAAAGTATATGTCGCACTTATCAGTTAAGCAAAAGCGCTTCTTATCATTTGTCATGGTACAGCTACCTCCGTAACAAAATCACTTCCTGTTGAACCCCTCAGCTTGTTTAGCCCCTTCCTCCAATACCTCAAAAAATCAGCTGCGTTTTTTTTTAATTCTTTTCTCTTTTACTATATACATTGCTTGTTTCAGTACTATAGCACTCGCCTTTACAAGGTCTATCGGTACAGCATTGCCAATTTGCAGAGCAGCCGCTGTAAGCGAGTTACTGAATATGAAATTGTCTGGAAATGTTTGCAAACGAGCCGCTTCACGAATTGAAATTGCCCTATCCTGTTCGTAGTGTCCATAGTGCCCCTTTGAATAGCTTAGGCATCCTCCTGTCATTGTAGGTGCTGGTTTGTTAGCATCCATAATACCGTAAACATCCTTATGTCCTGAAAAGACATTGCCATTAGCATCCTTTTTTTTATGGCACTCCAAGACCAAATCTTCTGGTAATCCGTCACGCGAACCACCGTTGGCCCGGATTGCCCGTATGCGCTGAAGGTTGATATCGCTCAAATTAGCGCACTTATGATTGTGAATTTTCCCTTCGGGATCCACGTAGGTTTCACCCGCTCTAATGGGCGGTAGATCACCGATGGCTTCTTGTACCGTTTTCCACGGGAGTAAACCGTCAGTTTCTTTCTCTGAGTGAGTTGGCTTCGGAAGCTCGAATTGAAACCCGCTATCATTCAATTCCTTGTGAATGTCTTCTCGCACGGCATGTAGCACAAATCGCTTACGTATCTGCGGAACTCCGTAGTCAGCAGAGTTAAGAATGCCTTCAACCACCAAATACCTCTTTCTCAGTCGAGTTAGAAATTCGTCGAGGATTTCCTTGTTGGATTTGGTCTTAAGGCCTGGCACATTCTCCATCAGTATGAACGGTGGTTCCAATTCCTCGATTATTCGCAAAAACTCAAATAAAAGTTTTTTGCGTTCAGCAAGGGTTTTCTTTATGTTTTTTGGGTTTTTACGTGAGAAGTTTTGGCATGGAGGACAGCCAGCGAACAAATATATGTCATCCTTTTTTATATCAGCGGCTTTAAGTACTTCCCAACCGCTCAAATTGCAAATGTCATCATGCAATACTTTTACCATGCTAAGCGGTTGATAGCTTTGATAGGTTTCTACTGCGCTACGATCAATTTCAACCGCAGCTTTTACTTTAAAACCAGCCAAAGTAAGTCCACAGGATACACCTCCGCAGCCTGAAAATATGTCTACTGCTTCAAATTCAAATCTCATTAATAACCTCCCTCACTTTCAATGTCCAACGCGGCGATAGTTTTCAAACCCGCTGGAGTGTTGATTTGCGGAGGGGTTTCCGTGTTTTTGAAGGCTTGGAGCTTTTGAGCGCACATTGCCTTAAAGTCGCAACTAACACAGTTCTGTTGACAAGCTCTCATAGGAAAGTCACCAATGAGTATCCCTTTGACAGCCCATTCAATAACACCGATGGCGTTGTTTACGGATTGGTTGTCCACTGGCACAGCAGTACGCTGATTGTCTTTTAATGTATGTATATAACCTGTTTCC
>JAAYBO010000342.1 GCA_012730095.1 Clostridiaceae bacterium | reverse complement strand
GCTTTCCGGATACCGCTCTTAAGATACCCCTTGACGCAAGAAATTCAATTTGCCGTTGTGCCCACGCTACATCATATATATCTGTGAAAATCATTGTTTCATCGTCTACAAGTTTTAGTATACCGAACTTTGAAGTATTCCTGTACAACTCACCGGTTCCGTCATTCCAAGATACAATGCTGTCTAATGTACCATCGCCGTTTCTGTCGTCGTTAACTATAAAATCAAATCCGATAAGAATACCATCCACAGGTTTGACTGCGTCGAATGCAATTGCAGCTTCCACAATATAGCCGCTTTCTATAACCTTAACAGCAGATGTGATTCTTTCAGCGTTTGCACCGGCTCCAAAGGATTGCACATTATCAAAGTCTATCCGATATTGTGCGTCATCGAATTCATAATCCTCAGTCTTCCCATTATTATAGTCTATAAAAATTTCAACTGAATCATGTTCCCAAGGATTTTCGGAAGACTTGCTCAGATGTTCGTCTGCCACTTGCGCATATACATATAAACTGTTTTCATCCCAAAGGGTTTTAACCTTTGCAACAGCCCCTTTCACACCTTTTATCCAGGCATTGGTTACAAGTTCCATCGACTTGTCCCAAACATCGTCTTTTTCTCCGTCAATTATCGGCGTTCCATACAGCGCGCATGATGCGTTAAGACGCTTTTGCAGAGTTGCCAGTCCAAGCCTGTCGGGATTATGGACCTGCATGTTATAGGGATCATTCCATGAAACCACAGCTCCGGAATCCGCATCGGTAATTCGAATATCAAAATTAATTATATCACCCGGCACCGCGTTTTTATGCATTGTAACCGCCGCTTCAACAATATAGCCGTCATCCAGCGCCGTCACGGAATAATCGGCGCCCTGCACATCTCTTTGATCAAAATATAATTTATAATTTAAGTTCTCTTCGAAGGTTCCCGGGTTATTTGCCCCAATGAATATTTCTACCGTGTCATTTTTATTTTTCTCGGAATCAAAAATATATGCGAATATATAAAGAGTGTTTCGGTTCCACATTGTTTTAAATGAAGCTTTTATGCCGTTTGAAACCAATTCAACCGGTTTTTGCTGTAAATCCCAGCTAAATTCGGACATTCCATCAATATACGCCGTTCCGCCCGGAATATTCATAGATTTTTTTTCGCCAGCAGGTACTAAAGAATAAGCAGTAATCGGTATTAATCCTGTTATTAACAATACCGTTATCACAAAGAGTATTATGGTTACACTTTTGTTCCTAAAAAGGCACGGCATAATTTCACCCCTATTAAAACAGCGGAAGAAATAGCTTAGCAATTTTTTTCTTTATTATAACAATTCTTATGCAAAGTGAATACCCCATTATTTATTGTTTAGACTACTCAGTTCTTCTGTCCCCTTTTCCCTTTCAAGGAGCCTTTTCCCGCTTTCTCTCTGCATCGATAACCATAGACCATCAGCTTCCTCAAACAATACAGGAACTTTCCGTTCCCCGCATAATTCATGCTTTTCATTTCATCGTAATACGAAAAGGCGTTTATACTTCAAAAACAATAGCCAAGTATTGCGGTATGCTGAAAAACTCAATGAAACGGGTAAGCGGCGGAGTATCCGTCTTAATAACAAAAAAGCACCCCGACCGAAAAGCTTAACGCTTATCTCAACGTAGTCAACACGTAGTCAGAGCACTTTCTATAAATATTTATACTATTTGGCGCGCCCGGCAGAGATCGAATCCACAACCTTCTGGTCCGTAGCCAGACGCTCTATCCAATTGAGCTACGGGCGCATATATTAGCTGTTCGTTTAAGAACAATATATATATTAATATAAAACATTATAAAAATCAAGCTGAAAGATTTTGCAGGGGCTGTTATAAATTCCTGACCCGTATATGCCGAAATGTATAACCTGACAAAAGTTGCAGGTTCGGATACCCATTCGGATCAACTCAGGTATTGGGGAACAATGGCCACAGGCCGTGACGGGCGGCACGGAAGCTTCGCCCTTAGAGGCCCTCTGAATACAGCGTCATTGACTTTTTCGAGGATTCCT
>JAAYBO010000341.1 GCA_012730095.1 Clostridiaceae bacterium | reverse complement strand
TGCTTACATTGCATTATATCTCATAAGCACAATACTCCATGTTGCTTATATTGCACAATATCTCATAAGTACAATACTCCATATTGCTTAAATTGCACAATATCTCATAAGCAGAATACCCCATATTGCTTACATTGCACAATATCTCATAAGCAGAATACTCCATATTGCTTACATTGCATTATATCTCATAAGCACAATACTCCATGTTGCTTATATTGCACAATATCTCATAAGTACAATACTCCATATTGCTTACATTGCACAATATCTCATAAGCACAATACTCCATATTGCTTACATTGCATTATATCTCATAAGCACAACTTATGATCGGTAGCTGCTGTTTATTTTTACGTAATCATAGGAAAGATCACACGTCCACATCGTATCCGAGGCAGTGCCCATTTTCAAATCAACAGTAATTAGGATCTCATCCTTGCTTAATATTGCAACGGCTTTTTCTTCGTCAAAATCAAGGCCTGTTCCATCTTTGCATACCTGTAGGTCACCAAGCCAAATATCAACGGTTTCGGGGTTAAACGACGCCCCCGAATATCCCATGGCATTCATGATTCTCCCCCAGTTTGCATCCTGGCCGAATATTGCTGTTTTTACCAACAGGGATTTGGAAATTGAATTGGCAATAACATGCGCGGTATTTTCATTCGGAGCGTTAATTACACGGATTTCAACCATTTTTGTTGCACCTTCTCCATCCTTCGCAATTAATTTTGCCAAATAGGTTGCGGCTTTTTCCAGTGCTCCGGTAAAAATTCTAAAATTATCATTTTCCTGTTCTATTGCGGGATTTTCGGCTTTTCCGTTTGCAAGCATCAAAACCATATCGCACTCACTTGTGTCACCATCTATCGAAACCCTGTTAAATGATTTATTTACAGCGCAGGATAAAGCTTTTTGAAGCATCGAATTAGATATCGATGCATCGGTAAGAAAAACCACTATCAGTGTTGCCATATCGGGGTGGATCATTCCGGAGCCTTTAGCCATGCCATATATCGTGACGGTCTTGCCTGAAAGGTTTATATCAACCGATATTTCTTTTTTAAACGTGTCTGTTGTCATAATTGCGATTGCAGCGTTAGAAGCCCCGTCCGCAGATAACTGCTCATATGCTTTATTAATCCCTGTTTTAATATTCCCTATTGGGAGGCGGTGACCGATTACGCCTGTTGAACCCAATAATACCTCGTTTTTATCACAGCCGACGAGTTTTGCGGTATAATCCGCGATGAATTCCGCATCGTCATCGCCGGCAGTACCGACACAAGCATTGGCGTTTCCGCTGTTTATCGTTATTGCCTTAATACGATTTCCCTCTAAGTGTTTCATTGTCCATTTCAACGAGTGGCCTTTAACAATATTTTTTGTATATACACCGGCTGCTTGCGCGGGTATATCCGAAACAATCAAAGCCAAATCTTTATTATCGTTTTTCTTTATACCACAGTGTACTCCGGAAGCCATAAAACCAAGCGGCAGTTTGTATTTTTTGTCTGACATATAAATAACCTCCGACACAGTTAATTTAATGAAAGCGAAACCACGCTTACAGCAGGGATTTCAAGAGAAAATCCCTTTTCAGTAATGGAAAAATTGTTAAATTCTTTTGGATTAACCTTATCAGGCTCTTCAAAAGTATTATGATCAGCCATACCCCCGGTTAAAACACGCCCTTTGATGTTGTTTACTTTCGTGCCAACGATTTCAGCGTCTATTTTGCAGCTTTCATCAACAGAGAGGTTACATAACGTAATGATAATCTTTCCGTCACTGCTCATAGAAACAGATTCGTGTAAATTAGGAACATTATATTTTTCTGCGCCTATAGAATTAGTTTCAATGAAACTGTCAAGAAGAACCGCATCCTGATGCTCTTTATACATTTCAAAAACATGGTAAGTTGGCGTAAGAATCATTTTTCCGCCTTCGGTCAGGATAACGGACTGAAGCACATTCACCAGTTGGGCAATGTTTGCCATTACTACAACATCACTGCGTTTATTGAAAATATTAAGATTTATTCCGGCTACTAATGCGTCGCGCATAGTATTCTGCTGGTAAAGAAAGCCCGGATTCGTTCCCGGCTCCACATCATACCATGTTCCCCATTCATCGACAATTAAACCAATGCGGTTAGTTGGATCGTATTTCTTTATTATCTCGGAATGTCGGGCTATTATCTCATCCATACGTAAAGTTTTGCTGAGAGTTTTATACCATTCTTCTACTGTAAATTCTGTCGCACTCCCTTTGTTGCTCCAGGAATCTCCGGGTACCGTATAATAGTGCATTGTAATGGCATCCATATACCTGCCGGCGAGTTTAACAACAGTTTCGGTCCAGTTGTAATCATCCGAATTTGCGCCGCATGCTATACGGAAGATTTTGTTGTCTCCGTAGTTTCGAACATAAGTCTGGTATCTTCTGTACAGATCGGCATAATATTCGGGGCGCATGTTTCCGCCGCATCCCCAGTTTTCATTGCCTACTCCGAAATATTTCAGTGAGTATGGCTTTTCTCTTCCGTTATTCTTTCTCAATTCCGCCATTGGTGATATACCGTCGAAAGTCATATACTCTATCCAGTTCTGCATTTCCTGAATAGTTCCGCTTCCAACGTTTCCATTAACATATGGCTCACATCCCAACTGGCTGCATAATTCCATAAATTCGTCGGTGCCGAAGCTGTTATCCTCAACGACGCCTCCCCAATGTGTATTAACCATTTTTTTTCTTTGTTCTTTAGGGCCGATGCCATCCATCCAATGGTATTCATCGGCGAAGCAGCCGCCAGGCCAACGAAGAACTGGGATCTTCATTTTCTTCAAGGCTTCGACTACATCGCTGCGCATACCGTTTTTATTTGGTATCGAAGAGTTTTCGCCGACATAGATCCCTTCATATATACACCTGCCGAGGTGCTCGGAAAAATGTCCGTAGATTTCTTTTGCTATTTTGCTTTTTTTGTTTAGCGTGTTAACGACAAACCTTGCCATAGGTATATACCTCCCGAAAAATATATTTATGTTCCCGGATCAATTTGTGATGGCCTAAAGCAGTAAAAAAGCTTTCAAAAACATTGTCTTGCCATGTTTTACAAACAGTATAGAATACACCGGTTAATAAATCAAGCATATTTATTTTTCTGAACCAGAGCCGCATACCCACTGGAATGCGGCAGCGCAATGCCCCGACCCGTAATCACCCGCTGTATATGGTATTAATTAGCGGGCTACTTGGAAGAACTATTGTACAATAAAAGGAAACTATAGCGAAAATGCAGCTTAGAGATATATTGTCAGAGAGAGGATAAGCAAGTCGACTGTTTGAGCAAAAATGCTGCCTACAAAAATTATTATAAGCATTTTTGTGAGTTTCGACTTGCCCGAGCTGAACTATATAGCTCTTGCAAATGAAGCTTTTTGTTGACGTTATTGTACAATAGTTTAAACAGTAACTTTGAAGAAAAATTTGGGGTTCCTGCTTCGGGTGTTTCGTTTCCTTGGTCGACAAAGCACATACCAACAACACGTGCGTTGACAAAGCTGATGCATTCGGTTAATATTGACATGAAAATTTTCATGCTGAATCAGAGTTTTCAAGGAGGCTTTTATGAAAGATTATCTAAGTATGGCTAAACAATCCGCTGAATACCTGAAATCAAAGATCGGCAAACCGCCTCTTGTTTCCATTGTACTTGGCTCAGGTCTTGGAAACCTTGCGAAAAGCATTTCAGATAAAAAAGAGATCTATTACGACCAGATACCGAATTTTCCAAAAACGACAGTTTTCGGCCATGACGGATTGCTTATTCACGGGAATCTTTGCGGACGAAGTGTTATTGCTATGAAAGGACGCTTCCATTATTATGAGGGATGGAGTATGCAGGAAGTAGTTTTCCCTTTGCGTGTTTTTAAGCTCCTTGGTATAAACAACCTTATACTGACAAATGCCGCCGGTGCTGTTAACACTCAATTCAAACCCGGAAACCTTATGCTGATAACGGATCATATAGGTTTTTTTGCGGAAAACCCGCTTCGTGGAGTAAATATAGATGAATTTGGGCCGAGGTTCCCCGACATGAGCCGTATTTATGATGAGGATCTTATCGAATCAGCATTAATGTGCGCGAAAAATCTCAATTACGAAATTAAACAGGGTGTGTATGGGTATACAAAAGGTCCATCTTTTGAAACTCC
>JAAYBO010000340.1 GCA_012730095.1 Clostridiaceae bacterium | reverse complement strand
TTAACGAACCCCTGCCGCTGTATATCAAATAATCTTTAAAGCCCTGTGCGTTTACCCATGCCCTGCTTCCGTCCTTTTCATAATTCCACGACCCGGTTTTTTTGAATTTTCCGCCTTCATACAATACCTGGGAAGCAAAATTCGCACAATCTCCCCCTAACCCGTTATAGTTTTTGTATTTTTTGTTATACACAAAAAAATATTCCTCCTTATCGCTTGCTCCGCAGTATTTGTCGGCATACTCAACCGCGTCAATTCGTCTCTTGTTCAGAGTGGAAAAATCCCTCCCAGACTGCGACATAATATATTCTTTATTATCCGCTGCCTTTAAACTGTCCAGGCTTAAAGAATCCGCAAACGGATCGGTATACCATTCCTTGGATATTTCCCAGCCCTCGATACCGGTTGTAAGGTCTATCACATGGTATGTGGCAATTCTCATATGATTTGTAGTATCGGGTAAATTCAGATATTCATAACTATAATCCGTAATAGCGCTAAAATTCACAGTTATCTTACTTTTTTGTTCTTTTACCCAGCGCACTTTAAATACGGTTTCAATATTAATAAACTTTATACCCTGCTTATCAGCCCAATTATAAAGGTATTGCATTTTCTTTTTTTCGTGCTCGTATGCCCAAACGCCATTTCTTGTTTTTGTATTGTAAATCGGTTTGATTAATTCGAGATCGTTTTCCATCATTGCCTGGTTTCTTGTAAGTATTATATTTTCTATAACCGGTGTAAAAGAATCGACAAGTTCCGTATCAACCGCCGCAATATCCCATACCGGTTCATATTTATTATTCGTTGTCAGCATAAAAATGAGCAAAATGCCAATAACCATTGATGCAATGATTAACAGTCTTCTCATCCGAATAACGATGAACATATGGTTTCCTCACATTTGCTGCCGTTGTTTCACTTATTACTATATGAACCACGGCCGGAAATTATCATAAAACGGGAACAATTATATGCTGATTTCAACATCCATATGGTTCCATCATTTGTTTTGTATTTCTTTTATATTTAAACAGAAAATAAATAAAGTTAATAAGGTGGTGGATGATATGAAGCGTTATATAAGATATTTTTTTTGTTTTGTAATAATATTTATTCTGTCAGGCTGTTTTGCAAAAAAGGAGATTGAGGAACAACCTCCAATACAGGATACGATTACGCTAACCCCTACCGTGACTCCGGTTCCAACCGAGGTGGTTAACAAAAATGAAATATCAAGCTACTCGACCATATTTTATGATAAGAATGAAAACAGAATAAGCAACATAAAAACTGCGTCCGAAGAATTGAATCACACGGTTATTTACCCTGATGAAGTATTTTCATTTAATGAAACACTTGGAAGAAGAACAAAGGATAAAGGTTATAAAGAGGCTCCGATATTGTCTAAAGGTGAAAAGGCCAAGGGAACCGGCGGCGGAATCTGTCAAATCAGCAGCACGTTATATAACGCCGCACTGTTAGCTGATATGGAAATTGTTGAAAGGCACCGCCATTCGAAAAAGGTACCGTATGTTCCCGAAGGGAAAGACGCAACGGTAGTATATAACTCCAAAGATTTTAAATTCAGAAATACGAAGGATTATCCCGTGGAAATAGTCGTTAAGATAACTGAGGATGGAATAAGAATCAGCCTTAATAAAAAGGAGGAGTCTTCCGATTGACAATTACAAACCGGATAAAACTTTAGCCCGACTTTGAAGGAATATGCTTGAGCCTGTTTTTTTTCGGAAAAAAATCCAACACCGCAGGCAGGATATCGGTTATTGCGGTAATTTTATTTTTAGGGAAAGTTTTTGTATTTGTTATAAAGAAAACAGGAACCGGATTCATTGTGTGAGTCGGTATCGAAAGATCCTCAATGTTTCCATGGTCACTGACTATTACAAAAACTTCTTTATTTAAATCCATTTGTTTGACCAATGATCCAACAAACCGGTCAAGCCGTTCAAGAATGGAAACAGCTCTATCCATGTTCTGACTGTGACCGGCCAGGTCGGACACAAAAAATTCAAACAGGGTAAAATCATAATTCCTGCTGATTTGATAAAGGTTATCCGCCGCTTTTTCGGGCGTTATTACCGGCACATCATATCCTTTCTCCCGGAGGGCTTCGCCTGTTATGTCATGATATACTCCGTTCCCATTCTTATAATCTTCAACCGTTCTGAAAGGAAGAGCCGCCGAAATATTCAATAGTGTCGTAACGGAAGGCTTTAGCATTCCTTTCGGATTTTTCCCCACTTCGTCAAGATAGTCTTTTGAATAGACATTCACAAAGGTTACGCTGTAACCTCTGTCTATGAGGATTTTAAAGATATTGTCGTTATTAACCATCTCGGCAAGCGTTGCGGTAGGTCTTGCGCTTATATGCCTTCCGACAGCCTTCGGCGCATTTTTGCCGGTATAAATGCTCGTCTGCCCGGTAGCGCTCTGCGGAAGCCCGGTAACTCCAAGAGAAGCATCGGCTTCAAAAACGCTATAGTTATTAAAAAAACTGTGCCAATTCGGGATGTTGGCTTTCATAAACGGGTTTAGAAGATCATTTTTACCAATTCCTATTCCGTCTATAAACATAAGAATCATTTTCATGTTTAAATCCTGCCGGTATATTTAGTTTACAGCCTCAGGTTTTCACCGAAAATACTCCACTCCCGCTTCAAAAATCCTTTGATCTTTCTCTCCGGGCACATTTTTCATCGTATATTCAGTGTACCGCTCACTATGACCCATTTTACCAAAAATCCTTCCGTCCAGGCTGGTGATTCCTTCAATGGCATGGGCCGAACCATTTGGATTAAAGCGTATGTCATATGTCGCATTTCCGTCCATATCCACATACTGTGTAGCAATCTGGCCATTACCGGCCAGTTCGGCTATTGTATCATCATCGGCGAAAAATCTTCCTTCGCCGTGTGAAACGGCTATTGTATGAACTTCACCCGGTATTGTTTTTGACAGCCATGGAGACAAGGAAGACACTACCTTTGTTCGAACCATGCAGGACACATGCCGGCCAATAGTATTAAACGTCAGTGTAATACCGTTTTCATCAAGTTCGCGTATTTCGCCGTAAGGGAGCAATCCTAATTTAATCAGAGCCTGAAAACCATTGCATATCCCAAGAACAAGGCCGTCACGCTCTTTGATAAGGCGCATTAGCGCGTCCGCAAGGTATGGATTTCGAAACACAGTTGCTATAAACTTACCTGAACCTTCAGGTTCGTCTCCCGCGCTGAATCCTCCGGGAATCATAATCATCTGGCTTTTGTCAATTATTGATTTCATAGCCTCAACCGATTCTTCTATATCCGACGGTGTAAGGTTTCTCATAACGAAGGTTTCTACATGTGCTCCCGCTTTTTCAAAAGCCCTTGATGAATCATATTCGCAATTTGTCCCCGGGAAAATTGGTATAAACACACGCGGCTTTGCAAAAATTTCACTGTGCCGAATCGGAATAATCCTGTTATAATATACTTTCATCGGCTCCTTTTTATCGACTTTTTCATAAGTTGGAAAAACGTTCTCAAGAGGCTTTTCCCATTCTTCTTTTAAATCTTTTAGCGGCATAACGGTACCTTCAACATCAATAACAGGGTCACGAGTGGTTTTGCCAAGAGCCTCATATTCCAAACCTTCAAGCATTTGTCTCGGTTCTTTGTCCATTTCAAGCACAATGCTGCCGTAATCCGCGGAAAACCAGTCTATTTTTCCTGCATCCTGTGATGCTTTAAAACCTATACCGTTTCCAAATGCCATTTTTGTGACCGTTTCGGATACACCCCCGGCCTTTACGGCACAAGCGGAAAGAACTTCACCGCTGTTAATCAAATTGTGAATTTTCTCATATGTCTTTGTCATCTGCTCGAATACGGGAAGGTTTATATGATCTTTTAACACCTTTACAAGAACGACAAAACTGTCGGTCTTTTTAAATTCCGGTGACAATACCTTTTTCACATTAATGGTACATACGGCAAAAGATACAAGAGTCGGCGGAACATCTATATCCTTAAATGTTCCGGACATACTGTCTTTACCTCCGATAGCCGGTATCTTCAGATTCATCTGCGCATAAAACGCTCCAAGCAGAGCGGAAAAAGGTTTGCCCCACTTTTCAGGGTCTTTGCCAAGCTTCTCAAAATATTCCTGAAGAGATAACCGTATCTTTTTGTAATCCCCACCCATCGCGACAATTTTTGCTATAGATTCAATTACCGCGTATACGGCTCCATGAAAGGGGCTTTCCTTTGAAACATACGGATTAAAACCAAAAGACATTAACGTTCCGGTTGTGGTTTTGCCCTTCTCAACAGGTATTTTTGCCGCCATCCCCTCGGCAGGGGTAAGCTGGTAACGTCCGCCTAATGGCATTAGAACAGTACCGCCGCCTACAGTGCTGTCGAACATTTCAACAAGCCCTTTCTGGCTGCATGCGTTTAGCCGCTTAAGATTATTTATCCATGAAACCCTTATATCTTCGCTTTCCCGGCATTCGCCGCCATAATGAAGAGGTTCCTTTACTTTCACGAAGGTTTTTTGCCGCACTCCGTTTGTGTTCAGGAAGGCACGTTCAATATTTACTATTTCCTTACCGCGCCATTTCATAATCATTCGATTTGTATCTGTTACAACAGCAACAACCGTTGCTTCAAGATTTTCCGCCCGGGATAATTCAATAAACCTCTCGGCGTCCTCTTTTGAAACAACAACAGCCATCCTTTCCTGCGATTCCGAAATTGCAAGTTCGGTACCGTCAAGCCCCTGGTATTTTTTAGGGACGGCATCAAGATCAATTTCCAGGCTGTCGGCCAATTCTCCAATTGCTACTGAAACACCGCCTGCTCCGAAATCATTGCATTTCTTTATTAGTCGGCTGACTTCCGGCTTCCTGAATAAACGCTGTATTTTTCTCTCAATCGGCGGGTTACCCTTTTGCACCTCAGCCCCGCAGTTTTCAAGTGATTTTTCATCATGCTCCTTAGAAGAACCGGTAGCGCCGCCGCAGCCATCACGTCCCGTTCTGCCGCCGAGGAGTATAACAACATCTCCGGGAGCGGGTTTTTCTCTTATCACATTTCTTTTTGGCGCAGCGGCTATAACAGCCCCTAATTCCATTCGCTTCGCCACATAATCGGGATGATATATTTCCTGGACCTGGCCTGTCGCAACCCCTATTTGGTTTCCATATGAACTATAGCCTTGTGCCGCCTTTGTTGTAATAACCCGCTGCGGAAGCTTACCCGGTATTGTTTCGGATATCGGCGTACGCGGATCAGCACTGCCCGTCACGCGCATTGCCTGGTAAACATACGCGCGTCCCGAAAGCGGGTCACGTATTGCTCCGCCAAGGCATGTCGCCGCACCGCCAAAAGGCTCGATTTCAGTCGGATGGTTATGGGTTTCGTTTTTAAACATTATAAGCCATTGTTCAACCTTGCCGTCTATTTCAACATCAGCGGTAATACTGCATGCGTTTATTTCGTCCGATTCGTCAAGATCGGAAAGATAACCTTGACGCTTCAGTTCCTTCATTGCCAGTGTTGCAATATCCATAAGCGTTATATCTTTTTTTGATGCATCATATATTTTTTTCCTTGTATCAAGATACATCTGATACACATCGCGTATTATTTCAGATACGGGCCCATTCTCGAATTCGACATTTGATAATTTGGTTTGGAAAGTCGTATGCCTGCAATGATCTGACCAGTAAGTATCAAGAACTCTAAGCTCGGTAACTGTAGGATCTCTTTTTTCTTTATTTAAAAAATACTCTCTGCAAAACTCAAGATCTTCAAAAGACATAGCAAAACCAAAGTCTTGTATAAACTTTTTAAGCTCTTCATCATCCATTGAAATAAAACCACGGATAATTTTTACATCATCGGCATACGGGTATTCTACACGCAGTGTTTCCGGCTTTTCAATCTCTGCCTCACGGCTCTCCACCGGATTTATATAAAAATTCTTTATTTTCTCAAATTCACTGTCACAAACATCACCTTCTATCACTATTACAACTGCGGTTCGAATCTCCGGTCGCTCGCCGCCTGATAAAAGCTGAACGCATTGTGCACAGCTGTCCGCACGCTGATCATACTGCCCTGGAAGCAATTCAACTGCAAACAGACGATCATTTTCCGAAAAAGGCAAATCTTCCTCAAAAACGTAATCAACCGGAGGCTCGGAAAAAATTGATGTTTTTGCCTTTTCATAATCATCTTCCGAAATACCTTCAATATCATAGCGGTTTATAACACGTACTTTCTCAATTCCGCTTATACCCAAACTTTCTTTGAATTCCCGAAGTAGTCTTTTAGCTTGAATATCAAAATTAGGTTTTTTCTCAACATAAATTCTTCTTACAGCCATTGTTTCCCTCTTCCCTGCTAATTTAGACAATATAGCCCTTTTTTCTCCGGCGCCTTTATTTATTAACCGGCGGGGTTTGCCCCCTTTTTAAATATTCCAGCATTCAGGCTGGACAAAAAAATTACAATCCTATTATACATATTTGACACCTTTTTGAAAAGAACGAATGTGAAATCGACATAAAAAAAGAGCCCGATTCCGTATCGGGCTCCCATTCAGATATTTACTATCCCTTGTCTTCTCCAAGAGTAACATCCAATGTCAAATATTCGCCTTCTCTTGTATCAATGTTTGTTATACGGTAAAGTTTTAATGTTACGACATCTCCGGCTTTGCGTTTGTTCTTTTCGTTTTCAAGTTCGTTAAAGTCTTTAACCCTTACGCCGTTAAATTCAGTTATTATGTCCCCTACTTTTATTCCGGCATTATAGGCTCCGCTTAACGGTTCCACTTCATACACAAGAAATCCCATCGGAACACCAAGCTGTTCAGCCCTTTCTTCGGTCAGGCGAGGATCAAAATACACACCAAGCTTCGGACGGCCCCTTACATAGCCTTCATCTATAAGGTCATCCATTATTTCCTTAGCCGTATTTATCGGAATCGCAAAACCAAGCCCTTCATATTCTCCGCTTATACCGCTGATCTTTAAAGTGTTTACTCCTATTACTTCTCCGCGTGAATTAACAAGAGCACCTCCACTGTTTCCGGGATTTATCGCGGCATCCGTTTGTATTACCTTCAATTTGTGGTTCTGACTAATCTGTACCTCACGATTCAAACCACTGATAATACCGGAAGTTACCGTACCCATTAATTCTATGCCTGCGGGATTGCCTATAGCAACAGCCAATTCCCCCACCTTTAGTTCATCGGAATCGCCAAGATCGGCTGCCGGAAGATCCGAAAGATCAATTTTCAGTATCGCAAGGTCGGTTTTTTCATCACGGCCAATTATTTTCGCTTCATACGAATGATCTTTCTGGTAAGGCAGAATCACTTTGATTGACGCTCCCTGCGCAATCGTGTTCCCGCTCCCTGCTGCACTGTCAATAACGTGGTTGTTTGTAAGGATATAACCATCGCTCCTTATTATTATGCCTGATCCCGAGCCGCTTCCCATTTGAGTTCCAAACCAGAAATCCTGCATCCTGTAGTTTACCTGAATACCGACAATTGTAGGGCTTACTTTTTCCGCTATTGCTGTTACCGGAAAATCTGTCCTGTCAACAATCTCAATTTGTTTTACCGGCTGTGATTCAATGGTGCTTTCAATAGCTTTATTTCCCGTATCACCGGCCAACGCCGGAGCACCGAATTGGAACCATGCACCTACCAGCGCCCCTCCGATAACCGAGCTCAGCAGCGCAACAATAATAAGCGGAATAATCATTTCCTTTATCTTACCTTTGTGTGGTTTCTGGTAATGTTCGGAATAAAAAGAGGATGTCTTCAAATCGTCGTACTCGTTTTGTTTATGTGCGCTGTAATAGCTGTAGTACGGATCCTGTGCTTTGCGCTGGCCGTTGTAGTAACCACGCCAGTAGCTGTTACCGTCTGTGTTATTTTTTTCGTAATTTTTGAATCCATCCATAAATACCTCTCCTTTCACACATTTTAGTCAGCGGAAGAAATTCCCTGACAAATTTCAAATGCTGTTTCAACGAGGCGGGAGCGGAAGATTTTTGTTTCAAAATCCGGAAAAGGGCATCCCGTAATACTCACCGCCTGTATTTTAGTCCGGTCCCCGCCGTCCATGAAGGTGTGGGACCTCATTTTACGCAAAATTTATAGTACAATAACCTTATTCTACATGAACATTTTACCCACGAATTTTTACACCAGTATGAATAATTTGTGAATTATGTTCAGGATTGATCAAGAGTCAAATGAAATGTAAATGTGGTTCCTTCACCTTTTTTGCTTCGGACAGTTATATATTCGTTATGAGCTTTTATTATGTTTTTTACTATATACAATCCAAGACCAACACCTGTTTTGTCTTTACCGCGGGATTTATCGGCCTTATGGAAACGATCAAAAACGTATGGCAAATCCTCTTCTGGAATCCCTTCACCGGAATCCGAAACTGAAATTTCAGCTTTACCTTTTGCCTCAGAAACCGTTACCGATATGTTTCCTCCCTCCGGAGTAAATTTAACGGCATTATGCAAAAGATTAATTACAACTCTCTGTATCGCGTCTTTGTCGGCTAAAACAAACATTGCCTCCCTTTCAAAATTTGCACGGAAATTTAAGCTTTTATCTTCCAACTCCTTTTGAAGGTATATAACACCAATACGGATAACTTCACAGATATCAAACGGTGAAACATTCATTTTTAATTCTCCGGCTTCCATTCTTGCAATATCCAGTAAATCACTGACCAGCCGCTGCAGTCTCTTTACTTCATCTTTAACGATATTAAGGTAATCTTTCTGTTTTTCAACGGGTATCGTTCCGTCAAGAATACCTTCTATAAACCCGTTTATCGATGTCATAGGTGTTCTAAGCTCATGGGAGATGTTCGCGATGAAATCGCGCCGCATTTTTTCAAGGTTTTCCAGTGTCTCAACCATATGATTGAAGCTTTCCGCCAGCACCGCCACTTCATCATTGCCCGAAAAAGACAATTTATTCTGCCATTCCCCCGATGATATTCGCCTTGCGGCAAGAGTCATTTCCTTAAGCGGATTTGTTATCCTTTTTGATAAAAAATAGACCAGGATTATTGAAATAAACAAAGAAAGGAAAACTGCGGGTATAATAAGATTCAGTATTGTCGTTCCGGTTTTCTTAATTTCAGGAACCGGAGTATGCATCATAACATTCCCTTGAAAAATACGATCGTTTAGTTTAATGTCAGAAAAATAGAACGGTATTTTTACTGTAAGCCACTGCATGCCGGTATCATTAAATAAACCGTAAAAAGATCCTGTTTCATGTACAGGATCCGATGAATTTTTTACCGCGAATTGCTTAGGATCCGTTAATTGATATATACCGTCATTGCTGCGCAGTTTATTCGTAAACTGGTGCGGAATGGCCGAATAAAGCAAAATATATCCCTGATCGTCCACTATCCATATTAATGATGATGTGTTAATTGCAACCGTTTCAAGCATGCTATTGAAAATAATTGAAGAAGTAGGATCAAACCGGTTTTCAAGCAAAACCTCCAGTACGGATACTATCCGGGTTCCGTATACATCCAATACTTCGGTACGCTGGCCTATTACGTATCTGTTTAGTGCAACGTTAAACAGAATGGCGGTTAATATAAAGCATACCAGTAATACCGCTATAAAGATAATCATCATTTTATGGAAAATTGTCCGGATCATTACTTCACCTCAAACTTATAGCCAACCCCCCATACGGTTTTCAACTGCCAGTGAGGGTCAGACGGCTCAAGCTTTTCCCTGAGGCGTTTGACATGAACATCCACCGTTCTGGTATCACCGTAGAAATCAAAACCCCAGACATTTTCAAGCAATTGTTCTCTTGTAAAAACTTTATTTGGGTTGGACGCGAGAAAATAAAGAAGCTCAAGTTCTTTCGGCGGGATTTCCATCTCCCGGCCCTGTATACGTATCGTATAATTTGACTTGTTAACCACAAGCCCTGGGAAAATCAACTGCTCCTGATTGCTATCCAGTCTGTCGTATCGGCGTAAAACAGCCTTTATTCTCGCCACCAGTTCTTTCGGTTCAAAAGGTTTAACAACATAATCATCGGCTCCCAATTCCAACCCAAGCACCTTATCGAAGGTTTCGTCGCGGGCAGAAAGCATAATTATAGGAATAGAACTGAATTTCCGTATTTCCCTGCATACCTGCCATCCATCCATACCAGGCAGCATTATATCCAGAACAACCAAATTAGGCGTAAATTCCCTGAAGACTTCCAAAGCCTGCTTTCCATTATATACTGCACGGCTTTCATAGCCTTCCTTCTCAAGGTACAGCATTATCAACTGGCAAATATTTACATCATCATCAACAATCAGTATTCGTACTTTTGTATCCATAATCAACCTCACTTAGTCGCCCAAAATAAGCAAATAATATTAAAAATTTATATATTAAAAACACATTTTCAAGTCTATTCATGCTGATTTTATAAATTAATTATCCATTATTTTTTTACAAATTGCAAGGTAATGGCTATGAATATACAGCTCTTGTGAATGAAACTCTTATTTAAGTTATTGTACA
>JAAYBO010000339.1 GCA_012730095.1 Clostridiaceae bacterium | reverse complement strand
TATTTATATATCTTTAACTATTCATTAGCTTTTGTTCCTCGTTATAGTATCATTGAAATTTATTTTTGTAAACTGTCAATATAATTTGAGCTAATTTATATTTTTAAAAAATTATTTTTTTATCTGCCTTCCATCGTATCTGATATCAAAATTTTCTCTTAATATCAATTCGGAAACCGGAACAGGCTTTAAACCCTTTTCTGTCAGTATATCAATCGCTTTTCCGAGTATTTTCGCGGTGTGTGCCGTATCATTGTGAAACAATAAAATATCACCGCTTTTTACGTTTTTTATACGGCTTAGTATTCCGTCTTCCGTAATGCCCGGCTTCCAGTCAAGCGAATCTACGCTCCATTGTATAGTATAATAACCTTCCTGCCTTGCCACAGTCAACACCGTATCGTTATAATCACCATACGGAGCTCGGAACAGATCCGTCTTCTCTCCGGTAATTTTTTCGATCACCTTCCCGCAGTCAATTATTTCACTGCGTATCTTCTCCTTCCCTAAGACACTCATTTTAAAATGGTTTTCTGAGTGGTTTGCCAGATCATGCCCTTGCTCTACAATCATCTTGGTTTCTTCAGGATTTCTCCTTGCCCACTCCCCTACTACAAAAAAGGTTGCTTTTACATCTTTTTCTTTTAATATGTTAAGAATTATTGGTATATCCTTTGCTCCCCATGCGCAGTCAAATGTAATAGATACATTTGCATCGCTATTCTCAACGCTGTATATCGGTATTTGCCCTGTAGAGCCACTAACTGTTATAGCATCACCTTTCATTGCATAGAGTACCGCTAAACACAGCACTATGCAAGATAATATTATTACCAATGTTTTCCTTCTGATGACAATCATAATTTATCACCGTTGTTTATTTTCCCATAATTTATATATGGTCATTAAGTTTTTTTATTCAACTTTATTGTTAAATTTAAGGGTATTGTAAAAAGAATTTTCAACCTTATTGGAGCCATGATTTTTTTAGGATGCGTAGGATTAAGGTATTCCCTTATTTTTGACACGACCTTTATACCTGGAAGGTATTAGGAGAATAGGCGTGAAGGGGCAAAGGTTCGAGGGGTGTTCCAAATAAGCTGATCAGAGCTTTATTGATATATCATCAGCACTTTCTTGACTTCTTAACTATCATTGCTATAATAAATATGTCAAATCCATCTATATCTGCATTTTGGAGGTCTTCGAAAATGGCTTGCGATTCAAGAACAACTTGTACCTGTACATATCCTTGTTCACGGCATGGAAAATGCTGCGAATGCGTAGCTTATCACCGAAGAAGCGGGGAAGTTCCCGGGTGCTTTTTTTCAAAAGCCGGTGAAAAAACATATGACAGGTCAATTGAAAACCTGTATAGAGACTATAAAGAGTCAAGGGGGCGCTGACTTCCCTTGACTACTTTATTATTTTAGCATGTTGGGGAGAAATGTCGCAATCTGGGGGAAGATAATCAGCAGCGCAATACACGCGAAAATAGCGATAATAAACGGCCATACCCCTTTAAATATAGTTTCGAGAGGGACGTCCTTTACAACGCCTTTTATAATAAATACATTCATGCCGACTGGAGGAGTAATAACACCCATCGCAACGACCAAAACAGTAATTACTCCAAACCAGATTGGATTATATCCCAAAACATCTGTAACAACAGGATAAAAAATTGGAACCGTAAGAAGGACCAACGCCAGCGCATCGATAAAACATCCAAGAATAAGGTATATTATCAATATTACAGCCATTATCATAAAAGGCGGCAGATTCAAATTTGCTGCCCAATTCGCCATTTCAAAAGGAAGCCTGCTGACTGCTATAAAGCGGCCAAAAACCATTGCGCCGGCAACCAATAGCATAATCATAGCTGAAGTTCGCGTAGTGTCTTTTAATGACTTAATGAAACCATCCCATTTCAACTGCCCTCTTAACAGTGTAATTAAAAGAATGCTTCCGGCTCCGATAGCTCCCGCTTCCGTAGCGGAAAAATACCCGGCAAACAAACCCCCAATCGATATTATAAACGTAATAATTATCTCAAAAAGGCCGCCTTTAAGCGCTTGTATTTTTTCTTTAAAAGTAAACTTTTGTCCCGCAGGCGCTATTTCAGGGTTAATCTTCACAAGGATAAATATTGTAAGCATATATAGAACCATGAGCAGAATACCCGGAATAATACCTGAAATAAACAGTTTTCCGATTGATTGTTCCGTCGCCGCACCGTAAACAATAAATATGACGCTCGGAGGAATCAGTATTCCAAGCGCACCTGCGGCTGCTACACTTGCAGTGGAAAGGGAATCATCGTATTTGTATTTTCTCATCTCAGGCAGAGCTATTGCTCCCATCGTAGCGGCAGTTGCCGTATTTGAACCGCATATGGCTCCAAATATCGCGCATGCTCCCTGTGTCGCGATCGCAAGTCCGCCCGGCCTGTGTCCAATCAAGCGGTAAATTAGTGTGTAAAGCCCGGTGCCTACCCCGGAATAAAAGGCAATAAAGCCCATCCAAACAAACATCGGTATTACACTTAACGTATACGATGAAAAATTTGAAAACAGTTCGGTTGTAACCATATTTAACGCTGCTTGAGGACTAACCAGATAGGAAAAACCCAAAAAACCGACCAAAAGCATTGAATACGCAATCGGTATCCGCAGCGCAATTAATGCAAGCAGCAACAGGATTCCAATAATTCCAACTATTTCTACCGTCAACCCTGACCGCCCCCTTTCACCATCTTTACAAACTCAACAGCGGCTAAAACAAACATACCTATTGCAATAATGAAGATAAACGGATAAAAAGGCATTTTGGCGGTTGGTGACACTTCTCCGCTTGACATTACCTTAAAGGCGTATATAAACAGCTGACAGCATAAAAACAGCAGAAACACGATTATGATCGAACCTGATATGTAATTAATGGCTTTCTTAGCATTGACCGGCAGCTTCTCAAAAAGAAATTCAATTGCAATATGAGCATTCTTCAAAGCACAATATGCTATTGATAACGCGATTGCACCCGCCGTCATATAGCCAACATACTCATAAACTCCCTTAATTGGATTATTAAAAATGACTCTTGTCAGTACATTGACAACAACAAGCGCCATTATTGCCACAATTCCCCACCCCGCGGCAATGTCCATTATTTTGCTTGCCTTTGTAATCAATTTTTCTATTTTTTGCATTTCCGTCCTCCGATAAAAAACCCCAACTCTTCAAAATGAAGGCCGGGATGTTTATATCCCAGCCTTTATCCTATTAGCGGAACTTAAACATATTAATATACATTGTTATACTTATCTGCCAGTCTTTTCGCCGTATCAATAGCTCTTTGCCCTGTTTCCCCGGTCTGATCAACATATTTGTCAATCATCGGTTCAACCGCCTTTATCCATTTATCGGTTTCTTCCTGCGTCAGTTCGATAACTTCCATTCTTTGCTCATTTACAGCCCATTCAAGAGCTTCTTCATTTTGCATGTCCCAAAGCCCTATTCCGACTTCTTCATGAAATTTTTCAGTTACCTCGGTTATTGTTTTTTGTATGTCCGCAGGAAGAGAATTCCATTTATCAAGGTTCATTGTAATGTAAAACAGGTTATTATACAAAAACGGAGTTCTTGTAAGATAATCTGTTACCTCAGCATGCTTCCACGCTTTCAGAACCTCAATCGGTGCAAGATTTCCAGCGGCAATGCCTTTTGATAACGCTTCATAAGCTTCGGATTGAGGCATTCCGACAGGGACCGCTCCGGTCAATTCAAGCGTTTCCGCTGTAATACCGGTCGCCCTTATCTGCATTCCCTTAATGTCTTCAATGCAGGAAACACGTGTTTTTGTGAAAAGATCACCCGGGCCGGTTGCTATTACCATTAACAGCTTTGTGTCCTGTACGCATTTCGGATTTAGTTCTTTTATTCCTTCCCATGCGACCTTGCTGGCAACTTTTGAGTTTTTGTATACGATACCCGGCTGTTCAAAAGCTTCCATTTCGGGGAAACGACCTTTATTGTACGAGAAACATGACAGGCCGATATCCGCTACTCCCTGGACTACACCGTTATAGATATCTGCGGCTTTTTGAAGTGTTTCATTTGGATAACTTGTAATTACTACCTTTCCGTTTGTCGCTTCGTTAATTGCTTCAGCCCATTCCTGAACCAATTCAGTTTCAGCCGGGTGAGTTGCCGGGAAAAAATGCGCAAGCTTCAGTTCCACTGTACCTGTTCCGGCGGCGGAAGCCGTGCCCGCACAGGCTGACTGAATTGTCATAATTGTTAGCAAAGCAATCACCAGTAATACCTTCGTTAAAAAGAACCATTTTACTTTTCCTTGATTTCCCACGGTTTTAACCTCCTTAAATTAAAAAAAGCAATAAAAAAAACCCGTAGGGGTTCTAAGGAAACAAATATAAACGTGTCCAATTTAAGTAATATTAACTTATTGTTTTGCTTCCATTTTACCATCCTACATCTCTATTATATTTTCCAGATCCTTTTGTGTCAAGGGAATTTTGATTTTT
>JAAYBO010000338.1 GCA_012730095.1 Clostridiaceae bacterium | reverse complement strand
TGATTCGAGGCGTATTCTATGCCCGCCTTCTCCATATCAGGCGTATTTTTGTATTTATCAAGCAAAATGACCAGTTTCGCAGGCATCGACGCTCCGCACATAAGAGCGATCCGCTTTATCTGGTCGGCTTTGAAAACAGGCATGATTCCGGGCAGTATCGGGCAAGTAATATTATATGTCTCACATTTGTCCAAAAAATCATAAAAAATCCTGTTGTCAAAAAATAGTTGGGTAATAAGGAAGTCTACCCCTTGCTCGACTTTTATTTTCAAATAATGCATGTCATGTTTTATTCTTGGTGAATCGGCGTGTCCTTCGGGATATGCCGCCGCTGCTATGCAAAAATTGTGCTGTTTTCGGATATGTCTGATTAAATCCGAAGCATGCGCAAAAACATTCTTTGAAAAATCAAAACCCGGATTATCGTAAGGCGGATCTCCTCGAAGCGCTAAAATATTATCAAGGCCTTCATTTTTCATTAATGCAAGCATATTGTCTATTTCGGAAATTGAGTGGCCGACACAAGTAAAATGAGCAAGGCACTCTGTTTTATATTCATTTTTTATTTTCGATGAAATTTCAATAGTCCGTCCTTTTTTTGAACCTCCCGCGCCATAAGTAACGCTGATAAAATCAGGCTTCATGGAAACAAAATCCCCAAGCTTTTTATATATTGTTTCAATGGGGGTATCAAGTTTTGGCGGAAAAATTTCAAATGAAATCAATTGCTTACTATTCGTGAACAAGTCACTAATCCGCATAATTGACCTCCTGTCTGTTAATTGATATTATCTTAATACAAAGGACTAAATTCTGTCAAGTACATTTAAGCAGCTATCTTGTTATATTTAAGTACAGCCAGACTATATGTTGTAAATAACGCTTTGACTACATGTCTCTATGCTGCATTCCGCTATGGTTTTCTTGAAAACAACGGAAGAAATTGCTTAGCAGTTTCAACACACCGTTTCATCTTTTTAACCTCGTTATATTGTACAATTAGTTATATTACAACATCTGAACAGCAGCATTTTGAACATATGAAAGCTGTTGCAGTTGCAAAAGGTGCATATACTATGGTAGAATTCTATAGCGAGGCAGAAGTTGTTTACAGCCTCAATTTATTCCGTTTTTTAGAAGATTGGCAGGAGGTTTAAGCCGGATGGATATTTTTATGGAGAAAATTGTTAGAAAGAAAAAAGATATAAAAGATTACCTAATAACGGTTGCTATAATTATTGCTGCTATTATTCTGATGTTTTTAGCATTAAATTTTATTCCACCTCAGCTTAGTTTGTTTTTTATTATTGGAATCGGCTATATTTCATATCTGCTTATTACAACCCGAAACATTGAATATGAATATGCTGTAACAAATGGTGACTTGGATATTGATAAAATTATTGCCCAGCGGAAAAGGAAACGCATTTTCAGTGCTAACTGCAAAAATTTTGAAATTGTCGCGAAGGTCAAAAGTCATCATTACACGCCTCAGTACAAAAATTTTAAAAATCAGATGAACTGCGCTTCTTCGCTTGATAGTGATGACGTATACTTTATAGCTTTGCAGTATAATAACGAGCAGACGGTTGTATATTTTGAACCTTCTGAAAAAATGCTCAACAGTTTCAAAACTTATATTCCAAGAAAAGTGTTTGCCGAATAGATTGAAACTCTTGTTTTCGACGTTATACAATAGTTTAGAAATGTCTGAACTGCAATTCCCGTGATTCCCGTTTTTTAGGGTCGGGGCATTGCTGCCTTGTTCCGGTAGGTACTCCATATCACAAACCGCTCATTAGCCCGATCCCTGGTTTTCGGACGCTGGGTAATTTTATAGGAGACTTTTGTCGAAAAAAAAGATATAATGTAATCTATAATCATTAAAAACCTGAAACTGAATAGTTATGTATTAAGGGTTTTTTAATGTAACGCAAAATGCGGAACTTTAAAGAAATATTCTATTTTGTTTTTTGGAGGTCAGGATGAAAAAAGATATTATTCTGTTTTTCATCATTTTGATATTTGTTGTGGGGTGTGCTTCGGTTGCAGCTTGTCTTTACAAGCGCTATTTTATGCCCAACGAAACTGTTGTCGCTATAAGCGGGGATGCCGATACACTGTTGGTAATTGAAGGAGATTTAATTCTTGACGAAAATCCCCCGGTGGTTATGGATGGACAGGTTTTGCTTCCTTTTGATACTGTTAAGGCCCATATCGATCGCTATATCTGGTGGGATGAAACACTTAAAAAGGTTACGGTTACTACAAAAGACAAGGTAATTCGAATGGAAACAGAGGCTCTTAACGCTTATATTAATGAGGAGCCGATAGAGCTGAAATTTCCCGCGAACGAAATTGAAGGAGTTTTATATCTGCCGATTGATTTTTTGGCTCAGTTTTATAAAATTCGGATACAGTACGCTGAGAGCACGAATATTGTTATGATTGATAAAGAAGAAACAATCCACAGGATTGGGTATCCGCTGTCGTCTGAAGCTGTTGTACGCCAAGGCAGGCATATCAGATATCCGATAGTCAAGCAGTTTAACACACAGGACTTACAGGATGATTCGTCAAAAATGTATGTATTTGAGGAATACGATGAATGGTATAAGGTTAGAACTGCGGAAGGTATTATTGGGTATATCCGGAAAAAGGATGTTGTAATTAAAGCGTATGAACTGGGAATGATACCCGAAATTATTAAAAAAAAACCGGTACTTCCTTCTGGAAAGATAAACCTTGTATGGGACCAGATGTACAGCCCAACAAAGTCCTATCTTGAACGCACTAAAAAGGAAGGTATTGATGTTTTGTCTCCGACGTGGTTTCAGGTAGCAAATGAAAACGGCGATTTAATAAACCGTACCGATCCCCAATATATAGAATGGGCGCATGAGAACGGATACCAAATCTGGGCACTAATTGCAAATGACTTCAATAATATTAAAGATACAAGCCAGATACTGAACGACGAACATAAAAGAGAGCATATAATAAAACAACTGCTTGCGTTTGCGGCATTGTATCAGTTGGATGGGATAAATGTTGATTTTGAGAATATGTATAAAAGCGACAAAGACGCATTTACACAATTCATGCGGGAGCTTGCACCGATGGCCAGGCAGCAGAATCTTATAATCTCGGTTGATGTAACAATACCGGACGGAAGCGATACGTGGTCAAAATGTTATGACAGAAAAGCACTGGGTGAAACGGTGGATTACGTTTGTCTGATGACATATGATCAGACCTGGGCCGGCAGCCCTGTTGCCGGATCAACCGCGCAGTTGGACTGGGTGGAGGAGAATCTGAAAAAAACGCTGAAGGAAGTCCCTGCCGAAAAACTGCTCATGGGGATACCTCTTTATACCAGACTCTGGAAAGAATACGTTGATGAAAACGGAAAAGTGAAGGTGGAAACAGGCAAGGCTTTGTCGATGGAAGCCGCAGCGAAGCTGATAGAGGAAAACGGAGCACAGCCCGTGTGGGACGAAAAAAGCGGCCAGTATGCCGTTACTTTTGAAAATGACGATGTTACCTGCAAAATGTGGCTTGAGGATGAACATTCGGTTAATTACAAGTCAATTTTGGCACATAAGTATAATCTTGCGGGGACATCGACTTGGAGCCATAATTTTGCGAATGAAGAAGTTTGGGATGTTTTTGCCGAGAATCTGAAAAATATAGCCCATTATGAGGAGTGGAAAAGTAAAAATTTTGCAGCAAAATAATAAAAAAGCAATAAGTGAGAAGCTATGATTCTCTTAAATTCATGATATAATGTGGTATGTATAATAAATTTTTATCGTTTAAAAAATACGGCGTGGCATATTTTGGGCCAAAATTACTAAATTGATAGATGTTTTTCAGGAGAATAAAATGGAGTATTCAAGAACCGAATGGGATTTATTCCTTTGGCCCCGGACATGGCATAATCGTCTAAATTCGGTTGTTACAACACTTGTTCCGGGTATTATCATTGTAGGCTTGTTCGATATGCTTGCATCAAGTAAAACAATTATTACGGAGTTTTTGTCGGCAAGCGGGGAGTCAGGATTTCCCGCCAGAATTTTGGCGTTTATTATCATATCCGCCGTTATTGGTTTTATAGATGTTTTTTGTTTTGCGTGGCCAATTGCGGATTTATGCCGCTACCTTGCTAAACGCAGCGAGAAGTTTATAGCACCTGGTTTTAATATCATCTTTATGAAATCATACGCATTTTCCCATATTTATTTTTTGCCCCTTATCATATACATAAACTATACGGCTTTCAGACTTGAAAATATTGGGCCTGAAACTCCGTTTATCAGTAAGCTGCTTATATTGCTGCTCGTAATAATGGCATTTACGCAGCAGTTTTGGCAGCTTGGCATTATGCTGCGCACAATAAGCGTAAAAACAAAGTTAGAGCTTCCGGGCAAATTGATTGCCGCTGCCGCGATGCTTTTCTGGAGCAACATTACAGGTTATGCCTTTTACTATTTAATAGACATTGCACATAAACTGCTTGACACAATAGCAAAAACTGTCTGAGTAAAAAGATTTGAAAATCTTCTTTTTGCGGGTTATAATATTGTCTGTAACAAAGACGATATTTGTCCCGATGGTCCAACGGATAAGACAGTAGATTCCGGTTCTACTAATGTGGGTTCGATTCCTACTCGGGACGCCATATCAAGCACAGGCATAAAATTGCTTGTGCTTTTAAGTATAACGAGGC
>JAAYBO010000380.1 GCA_012730095.1 Clostridiaceae bacterium | reverse complement strand
GAGTATTGATATTGCCACCATGGAGGGGTTCTCAAAACCAGGGCTCTCTGATAGCATTAAGGCTGCAACGGTTATGTTCGCTACCATTCCCATCCTGTTGGTTTATCCGTGGCTTCAAAGGTACTTTATCACGGGTGTAACCATTGGTGCAGTGAAGGGTTAACTTGTTTCCAGGACACATTGTGTCTAATAATACATATCTTTAAGGAGGATTACCATGAAAAAGACGTTATCAATTCTACTGGCTTGTTTCATGATGCTAACGCTTTTAGCGGCTTGTACACCGGATAATTCAACACCGTCTGCACAAGACTCGACTAAAGCACCGGACTCAACAGCACCCAGTACCCCTGCTGATGATGCAGAAATTGTAGATGGCAAGTTCGTCAAAACAAGAAAAATTACCGTTGAGATTTATGACCGCGGTAATGACGGCGGAAGCCTGCCGGAGGACAACTTCTACACCGACTATATCAAAGAAGGGATGCTTCGCGATCACAATGTAGAGGTTACTTATGTTCCTGTTCCGCGCTGGACAGAAACCGATGTACTTAACAACCTTCTTGCTGCAAGTGACGCTCCAGACATTTGTGTTACATACAGCTATGACACTATTCAAACCTATGCCAACATGGGTGGGGTATATGATCTTGAGCCCCTTCTCGAAGAAAACAAGGCGATGCTGACAAACCTTTGGGACCTTCTTGGGGATACGAATATCTATTATAATCAGGATCCTATAACAGGAAAAATTTGGGCAATTGAAGCCATCAGGGCTCAAATCCCAAGGGTAACCACTTTTGCCCGTGAAGACTGGTTAAGCAAACTGAGTATAGCTGAACCCACAAACATTGAAGAATTTGAAAATATGATTTACAAATTCAAGGATAATGCTTCTACGCTTCTTGGTGCAGACGCTGACAAGATCATTCCATTTTCCGTCAGCTTTGATGTGGGATGGACTGCCAGCAACCTGATGATGTCCTTCGTTCCTGATGCAACCTCCGACAAAGATTTTTACATTTATGGCTTTGATGACAGAGGGTTACAATGGCCCGGTGTCAAGGAAGGTATCCGCAAACTGAATGAATGGTACAATGCAGGGTTAATGTGGGATGACTTTCCTCTTTATAAAGAGGGTGACACTACAGAAGCTAACATGATGAAAGCAGGTTATGTAGGCTCTATGATGCAGAATTGGGATAATCCTTACCGTGATGCTGATCAGGGTGTTCATGGAAACCTGCAGAGACTTGGATCTGAATGTGCATATATTGCTATTGACCCATTCCCGAACGATGCTGGAAAATACAAAAAACTCACTTATTCTTCTGTAGACCGTAAGGTATTCTTCCCATCAACAAACAAAGAGCCCGTAGCATCGCTGCTGTATCTGGATTGGATTTCAAAACTTGAAAACCGCAGATTCCTACAGATAGGAGAAGAAGGCGTTACCCATGAAGTAATGCCGGACGGAGCAATTAAAACAATTGCTGCAACAGGGGATAAGATCATGAACTCAGGTAACAACATAGATTACACCATCACCATAAATGGCCTGGATTTGGGCGATCCTGACCTGACCACCAGATCATTAGCGCTTGGATATGCCGGTGTTGATGCCAGATTTATCCAAAAAGCTTTCGATACTGCTATGAACGATGGTTTCTCTCCTAAGCACTTTAACTGTGGAGAAATCAAAGCCGAAACGGGTATGGGGCAGGTACTCAAAGAAAAGCGTGACATCCTTCTTGCTCAGGCTGTTATTTGCTCAACATCAGATTTTGACG
>JAAYBO010000337.1 GCA_012730095.1 Clostridiaceae bacterium | reverse complement strand
CAGTTGGTGAGATGAAAATTACGGCTGTTATCGAACCTGTTTCGTTTATAGCCGATCGCCCGTTCCTGTTTGTAATTGCGGATATTGAGGAAGGAAATATTCTTTTTATAGGAAAGAAAATATACGGAGACAGATAGGAAGACAGGGGGTCTGCACCCCCTGCCTTTTCTACTTCTGGTTTTGATCGACATATTCTTTTGCGTTTATTACGCCTTTCTCGGATGGGATTACGACATTTGAAACACGCTTTGTTTTACGCATATCGGCCCATGAGGCGGTGTTATGTCTTTCAACAGGTTTTTGCAGGTGGGTTGGTTTAATTCTGTTATCATCCATAAAACTGCTCCTTTAAAACAACGGAAGAAATTGTTTATAGTTTTATTATGGCTTATTGAATAGAAAAAATGCATACAATCAGATTTTGAAATCAAGTTCAATAAATCCTGAATATTAGTTTTTACGGGAAATAAATAAATGTTCCCAATATGGCTTTATTTATAAGAGTTAAGCAATTTTGCCTGGATTAATAATGCTTATTCTATATAATAATAATGGTTAAGCAAAGTAATGTTGTTTACATAAAAATAACAATATTTTGATTAAGTGATATTATTCGGATGTTAATATTTTAAACTGCTATACAAAGTTTGTGGCTTATAACAGTAATGTTTCGATAAATAATATGCGGATTATGTTTTAAGGTATAGAAAAAACCGGATGGGAGACCTGATATGACAAAATTAATCTTTAAGAAGAATACTGCGTTGGTGATTTCTTTATTGATATTAGCTTTACTTCAGGGGTGTAAAATATCACATCAGGAAAAGATTCCGGAGCTTGTAAACCCTGATACGGTTTCTCCTACAGTTACGGCAGATCCTTCCCCAACGCCGGTTCCAACTCCGGTTCCGACTCTGACTCAAACTCCTGTTTCTGAACAGGTGGTTCCTTCATCAGGAAAAACCGGCGGCGACGTGAAGGTAAAAGGAATTTATCTTACCGGCTGGACGGCAAGCAGTGCGGAAAAAATGGAGCATTTCATAAAGCTTGCAAATGAAACCGAAATTAATACATTTGTAATTGATATAAAAAATGACGATGGTATTGTAAGTTATGAATCTGATGTAAAAGCTGTAAGGGATGCGGGAACGTTTATAAAGAAATATGACCCTGAAAAATTGATAAAAACTCTGCATGAGAACGGAATATATGTTATCGGAAGGGTAGTCTGCTTCCGCGACCCCGCATATTCCAAAAAACATCCGGAGCTTGCCGTGAAACACGTAAAAGGCGGACTATGGAAAGAAGATAGAAAGGATGCCGAAATCACATGGCTTGATCCCTGTGATAAGAAGAACTGGTCTTATATGATAGATATAGCGAAAGAAGCGGCTGAAAATGGATTTGATGAGATACAGTTCGATTATGTGCGTTTTCCGGACGGAAAAACAAGGGAAATGGTTTTTTGCAAGAAAGATTTTGTCAAATATGAAGTAATAAATGAATTTCTTTCGACT
>JAAYBO010000336.1 GCA_012730095.1 Clostridiaceae bacterium | reverse complement strand
AGGACATATAAAACGAGATTGCAACCGATATGGCAATGAACAGGACTACAACCCAAAGCAGCATCCTAAAAAGATTTTGTACGGGTTTCAGTATTGTTTCTTCAGGCATAACGGTAATATAAGTCCAGTCGGTATACGGTGATTTCTGGTATGCCACCAATTCCCTGACGTTTGTTTCAGGGTTTGCTAATATTGTATGGTTCGAATCGTCTTTCATGCTATAGAAGTAATGATTACTTGCTGAAAGGTCTTCAGCGTTTGAAGGCTCATACGGATAGATTAGGTCTCCGCTGTTATTAAATACATATATGCGCAGGTTATTTCTGTTTCTGTTTGAATATGCAATTATATTTTTGAAAATAGATTTGCTGGTTTTTATTGTTTCAACAAACCCTACCGGTTTACCATATTTATTAAAATAAACACGGTATAATGAAATATAGGAAATATCGGCTTTCGAGGTTTTAGACATAGAATCGGTTACGTAAGGCGGCGAAATGTATTTATGTCCATTTAGTTTCAGAGTGGGTTCATACCAGTCGGTACCTGCCAAGTCAATTTTGTTCATAATCGCGGCTCGTCCGAAACCTATAATATTGCCGTTGAAATCATATATATTAATTTGATCTGCCCTTGTATCGGTACCATTTATAGCAACAAACAATTCGGCGAGAGTACTGGTGTTAGCCCAGTTTATGCTGTCCTGCTCAAAGTATTGTTCTAATTTTTGTTTTATAAGATTACTATAGCCGACATTAATAGATACCGTATCCAAAGCGCTGACAGCGTCATCTGTCTGGGTCTGAAATCCGGTGACAAGGTTTACTATATTTTGTGTTTCCCGTTCTACCAATATTTTCGATGTATA
Source organism: Clostridiaceae bacterium (assembly GCA_012730095.1). Taxonomy (GTDB): domain Bacteria; phylum Bacillota; class Clostridia; order DSM-8532; family DSM-8532; genus DTU069. The sequence continues at coordinate 1,001 of JAAYBO010000336.1, read as the reverse complement.
TGAAAAAAATAAAGAGGAAAAAAGAAGTACAAGCATCAAAGCGAGCATAATATACGTTAGAAAAAACCGGGTCTGCAGTTTCATTTTCTTCATGTATACTACTCCTAGGAAAAATACTATTCGCAGGCAGGTATCGGCATACAGGCTGCATTTGCTGTTTATATTATAAATCTAATTTCCGATCTCTTGATAAGACGCTGAAAATACGGCTTAAAATAACTTAATCTTTAAGGTTCGTTATCAACATTATACTATGGAAGAGGGATTTGTGAAAGTGTATTCAAAAAAGTGCAAATTATAATTCAAAAAGTGCATGGACTATACAAAATATACAAGTAAAATAAAAAGTAACAGTATTAATTTGTATTCTTGAACAAAATATTTCTTTGTGAGGAGGAAGATGAATGAAAAAAATTCTCATTGTTTTACTGTGCTTGTCTACGCTTATGCTGATGATAGCAGGATGCGGCGGAGTAACCACTGCGCCTTCCAAACAAAACGACAGCTCCGAAACAACTGAAACACAAGGCAGCCCGTTTGCCGGAAAAGAATTGAGTATCCTTGTGTCCCAGGGATGGATGGACAGCTACTACGACGGCATCATTGACAGGTTTGAAAAGGAATATGATGTAGTTGTGGATTTGCAGACAGTACCGGCTGATCAATATTTTGATCTGCTGCATTCCAAACTAACCAGCGGCACGCTTACCGATATTTATTGGATCCAGTCTAATCCGTTTGCGATCGAAAGTAACCTTGTGGAGCCCGAAAAATACTGCATGGACTTTACCGGATCCGATTGGTTTGATATAATTCCTGAAGAAAGAAGGTCAGCTTGTATGGTTGGGGATAAGCTTTACGGCTTGATGCTTTGGACCAACTCCCCGGAATATATTATGATGTATAACAGGACCCTCTTTGAAGAAATAGGAATTACAAAGACACCTTCTACTTACAATGAATTATTATCCATATGCGAAAAAATTGCAGGGAAGGGTATT
>JAAYBO010000043.1 GCA_012730095.1 Clostridiaceae bacterium | reverse complement strand
AGCATTCCATAGCCTGTTAGCAGGGCCGCAAGCAAAATCAACACATTTCTTATTTTTTTCACTTTTTCCTCACCTTCCGGTTTGGGTCTGTTCGCATAATGACAACCATCATCAATACTGTCATGCATATGCCGGCTGCGGCTTCCGTTATAGCGAGGTCAGGTGTGTTCATTGTAAGCCATACAAGGACCATAGTCACGCTGTATGCGCCGAAAACAATTACCGCGTGCATAAGATTCTTGAGAAAATACATCGCTAAAGCTGCCACAACAAGAATTATCATAAGAGCCATGAGCCAATAATCGAACGCTTCAAAATACATTACTCTTACTCCTTTATCACTTTTGTTCCTTCCGTGGGCTTTGTTCCATGAATCAAGCCCGATTTCGCTATCAAATGCGTCATCGTCGGATTAATCACCCAGAAAAGGAATATACAAACCATTATTTTAACCCTTAAAATCCAGTTAGGACTGAGTAAAAGCAGTCCAAGCCCGACAAACCCAACACCAAGCGTGTCACCGATTCCCATCCCGTGCAACCGGGAGTACGGATCCGGAAGCTTATACAATCCTAACGTTCCCAGGGCAAAAGATATAAATGCGCCAATAAAACATATATTTGCCAACCAATTAATCATTTGAATCCGCTTCCTCTCTATCGCCTTCGAAACCCTTAAGGCCCGGAATCCTAAGCCGCCAATCTCCGTGAGTGAGCACTCTGAGTATCCAAAGCCCTCCCACAAACGCGCAAATCATAAAAACGAAAGCTATGTCAACAAGACCATAATCCCCGCTTCTAAAAGCTATTAACAGAATAATCATGCTGACCAGGCTTGTAATGCCGTTAATTGAAATAAGACGATCAATGGATGTCGGACCTATTATCCCGCGCAGAAGAACCAAAAGAATCAATACCAGCAGTCCTATCATTATCCACAGCATGTTCATTCCCCCTCTGCACTTGTTTCAATTTTATGAATTACATTAATGAGCCGCCAATGCAGCAAATCAATCCCTGCCTTTTCCGTGAGGGCATGCACAATGAACCTGCCTGTCTCGGGATCAACATCAACACTCACTGTGCCGGGGGTAATAGTGATACATGTTGCAAGAAGTACCCTCCCCCAGTTGCTCTCAATAGAAGGTTCCAAAACCATAAAAACCGGCTTTGCAGGCGGATTTGAAAACAGCAGCGTTCTAGCCACAGAAATATTGGCCTGAATAATATATCCGACAAGCAGCAGGATAAAGTGCCCCAGGTATAATAACTCCTTTATATTAGGCGTACCGGGAAGTCTTGAAAAGAGTTCTTCTCTCCAAAACAGAACAATAAGCAACGAGAGAAGCGCCCCAACTAAAATATGCTGAAGATCAACCTCCCCGGAAATTACTATCCAGAATATTAGTAATAACCCAAACAAAATTAATGATCTTTTGATTATAATGCACCCCCCGACAAAATTGCGGTACACAGATTACCCAAAAAATAATCCGTTTATGTATCCATTAAGCTTCACCAAATAGCTCAAGCGCGAATTTATCCCCTTTATGCTGCGATATCTCTTCAAACGCCTTTTTTACAGCATTCTCTATTTTTCTAAACACCCGGTCCCGTCCCAGATTATATATTATGCCAATTCTTTCAATAGTGGTGAGATGTTGCCTAATGAAAAAATCGTAAATACAGGCACAACAAGGCGGTCAATTTCGCCAAACAACATGATGTCACTATATTTTTTCACAAAAAATCGCTATATAATCTATAGTAGCACTATTTTAAAGGCCCTGCTTCAACTTCAAAACAATTTAGAGCCGGAACTTTTTTAACAAAAAAGCGCATGCTCAGCCTTAACGCAAAACATAACGCTTGGATCACTCCTACGGGGTTAGCTGACGGGTTCGGGCACCCAAGCTGCCCTACCTAATATTGAGGATTCACCCCCTAATAATGGGTCCCCCGTTTCCTATGGGGAATTTGGAGATACGCTATTTTTATTTTAAATATCCACAACATAAAAAAGCATAAAATGAATTGTTTAAATGGATTTTTTTACATCTCAACCAATTCTTTGAAAGCGTTTGTGGATTTCATATTCCATAATAGCACAAAAATAAATGTTAATCAAATAGCAAATTATTAATGCTCTGAGAAGTTGCTATAAGCAGAATGACTGCTATGCTCTCTTATCAGTTTCATAAAAATATGGAAACCTACCTTTAGAAAATGGTGTTCTATACCAGAATATATAAAACAGAGGTCGAATTTTTAGT
>JAAYBO010000335.1 GCA_012730095.1 Clostridiaceae bacterium | reverse complement strand
TACGCCCTGCTACTTTTCTTATCCATTCCACCGGGTTAGCCCCTCCTGCCTGCACCCAGTAAGTATCGATTATGAACCCGAAGGCTTCGGGATCAGTTTCGTTTAGTAAAATTTCCATGCCTGTTATACCATCAAATTTTTCAAACTCAAAGTTATGATTATGGTATGCGAACTGGAGACCGGCATCATAAATTCTTTTTGCAATCTGATTACTTTCCCTTGCAAAGGCCAAAAAACCTTCCTTGCTCCCTCTATACTCCATTGGCATACTGCCCAAACCTATATATTTGCAGTTCCAAAGCTTATGCTCCATTATTACGGCTTCAGTATCGTTTTTTAACCGCTCATACGGTGTATGCGTGCAGCAAATCGCAAGGCCAAGAGTATCACATATGCTTTTTAAACGTTCGGGTTCTATAGGACCCATTGCTGAAACCTGAACAGCATTATAACCTATCTTTTTTACCTTTTTCAGAGTATCCTCAATGTCCTGTTCTTTTTTTATGTTATCCCTTACTGTATACAATTGTGCGGCTATTGTTTTTCTGTCCATATAGACCCCTCCATATTTATATTGTTATCCTGTGACAATTATAGAACATATAAAAGCATCATTATTGCTTTTTTTAAAGGTATTATTGTTTTTTTGACGTTATGTTAAAAAGAGGTGAAAAAAGTTTTACCCCCTGAATGATTAGGGGGTTTTAAGTATGTCAAGAAAAATATACTAAAAACTTAGTGTAAAATAATTATTGGTTTTTTAATAAAAAAATAGAGGTTGATCTTCTATGCTATGAAATATAAAACACAAAGAAAAAAGGCACTTCTATGAACGGACACTGGATTAAAATTAATACAGAGCATTGAAAATTTCACTAGTAAAGTTGTGGAAAAATTCTCTGAAGGCAGCGTTTTATCTGTTGAGGAGATGGGGGATTCGCTCTGGGAAGATTGCTTAAATAAGCAAACAGACCGTTTTGATTAAGATAACGAAAACAAAGGGTTTGAAAATAATTCCTAATATGTCGCGTTAAACTCTTCACTTTGTTTCTTGTCTTTTATTTTTAGCCTTGGAATGATATAATTTGTTATACAATGAGAATAAACATCCCCCGCCTCTTCGTTTATTTTCACCTTTATTTTCACCCTATGGGTTTAAAATACACTTGGGTGATCAGCACGTAATTTGTTATTATATGCAGGTCACACAATTTATTTAGGAAATGTGTTTTTCACGACGTACTACAAATACCTGGCGGCGGGCTATAAGGCTTAAAATATTATGGGTGGATAATTACTGGAGTTTTTAAAGATAATCCTTTACTACTGTCTCGTTGAAACGGTACTAAGGAGTTGCAGGCAAATTCTATCGATGTTTAAATAAAATACATATCATAGCTATTTGGAGTGGAATACATTAGTGGGGCGACATAAACACCTGATTAGATCTTTATTTAGCATATTGTTCGATAAAAGGATTAAAATTAGAATTATTAAGAGATTTATGATCATTATCATAGGTACAATATTTTCTATTGGTTCTTTCTCATATATTTATTTGTCGAAGGTTACTGAAAACGAAATCAATAGCTATTCTGACATCATCATAGATCAAATTAGTCAGAGCTTTGAAGACAGCTTTTCGGGTGTCGATAGCATAATCAATCTAGTATACAATTATCAGGTTTTAAAAGATGTTATGGAAAAAGATATACCGACTAGTGATTTCGAGAGGTTGACCTTAGCCCATCAGGTGAGTGATGCAATGCTGAATATAGCAATGTTGCGAAAGGATATTGAGGCAATAACTCTATATACCATTAAAAACAAATATGTTTACAATTATTCGAAAACAGCAACTTTTGACTACGGAAAAGATGATTTTTTCACCCAGAAGAACTGGTATGAAAAAGTAGTAAACTATGATGGAAAAATATTAGTACAGCTTGAAAACAATCACTCTGTTGATCAATCCATAGTAATTTACAAAATGATTAAAGGACGTGATTTAAAGAAACCCATTGGTGTAATCCGTGTAGGTTTAAATTTTGACTAAATTAAGAAAATATGTAATAAAGTTGAATTTGCAAATAACGGCCAGATTATTATTTTTGACAGTAGTGGTAAAGTAGCTTATAATACCGAAGTTAATTATCTCAGCAGACACAATGAGAAAATTTTTAGTACAGGTTCATTGGGAAACAGTGGTAAGATCTTTAAAAATATTGACAATAAAAGATATCTTGTAAGCTATTATACAATTAGCGATTCCAATTGGAAGATAATCTATCTTATTCCCGTCAGCGAGATATATAAATCAGTAAATTTTTTAAAAAACATAACTATTTTGTTTGGTTTTTTGCTTATGTTTATTACTTCTTATATTAGTATCGTATTTGCCAGAAGCTTTTCGTTGCCCATGGAAAAGCTGGCAGAACACCTGAAAAAAATGAATGGGGATGATTTATGTCTATTTCCTTTTAAATATGATATCCAAGATGAAGTAGGTGATTTGATTAACAGCGTAAATTTAATGATTGAAAGGACAAACCATCTGATCCAATCTGAATACCAATCGAAGCTTTTAGCTAAGGACGCTCAATTGAACACTCTAATATCACAAATCAATCCGCATTTTCTTTATAATATTATGGAAAACATAAGTGGAATAGGATATTCGAAAGGGATTCCCGAATTGAGCATCATTACCGAAAACTTAATAGAGATGCTACGGTTTGGCCTGGATAGTAAAAATTTAATAGTGCCACTGGATTTGGAAATTGAACACATTAAAAAATATATAGAAATACAGAATTTAAGGTTTGGAAATGGAATCAGCCTGGAGTTTGATATACAGAAAGAAATTTCTAGTGTTAAAATTCTCAAATTCATTCTTCAACCAATTGTAGAAAACGCAGTGCTGCATGGGTTGTCAGAAAAAATGTATAAGGGCACAATTAAAATATCCGCACACTCTTCAGGGAGAATTTTATATATTCATATCAATGATGATGGCGTTGGTATGGAGCCAACCCTCGTACAAAAACTGAATTTAAGTTTAATAAAAGGTAAGGAAATTGCTCAACAGAACAGATTGCACATAGGTGTTGCCAACGTAAACAAGAGATTGAAACTTTATTACGGAAATGAATATGGTCTTATATTGGAAAGTGTTAATGGAAAGGGTACAAGTGTCTTAATTACGATTCCTTTATCATAATTAGCAATTAAAATACTGATTCGGAGGATATTTTATGCTGAAGATTATGTTAGTAGATGATGAAAGTTTGATAATAGAAAGCATAAGGGGAAAAATTAACTGGAAGGAACTTAATGCAGTCTTTGCCGGACAGGCTGCAAATGGTTCAGAGGCTTTAAAAAAAATTAAGCAAATCAAACCTGATATTCTGATTGTTGATGTAAAAATGCCTAAAATGGATGGGATACAGCTTATTGGTGAATTACGGAAACTCAATAATAAGGCAAAAATAATAATTTCCAGTGCATATGCTGATTTTGAATATGCTAAAGCAGCAATAAGTTATGGAGTTGAAGAATATCTGATTAAACCATTAAAAAAGGATGAGTTGAATCTTGCTTTACAAAGGGCGGCTGAACAGATAGAAATAACCAATTATGGGAGGGAAGAAGCATTATTCAAGTTGTTAAGTTCCGAAAAAAAGGATACAAATTTTCTTATAAAACAGCTTAAGGCATTAAGTTTTTGTTTTCATAGATGTTATGGAGTCATACTTTTAAATCTATTTGGTTTAAAAAATTTCTGCGGATATACGAGGGTGGACGATAATTATTTGATGAAATTTAAAGATGATATTATTGATTTTCTTAATGAAAAGGAAACGTGTTCAGAAGTCATTGTTAATAATTTAAATCACAATGAAGTGATAATAGTAACGTAAGCGTCAAACGCTGGCGAGACTGAATAACCATCCGTGTAAATGGTAATAATCTCCACATAAAAGAATGGAGGTTATTCTATGAAAAGAACAAAAAACACCCTAAGTGAAAAGGAAAAAGAATTGGTCAGTCTGTTAATACAGGACTGCAAAAGCACAGGTGATATTCAGTCAAAGTTAAAACGTCTCTTTGCTGGAACTATCGAGCAAATGCTTGAGGCAGAAATGGAAGAACATCTTGGTTATGAAAAACATGACGTGGTGGGAAATAATTCAGGTAATTCCCGAAATGGTTACAACTGCAAGACCATAATAAGTGACTATGGTGAATGCGAAATTGCCGTACCACGCGACCGTAACGGTGAGTTTGTGCCGAAAGTTATAGAGAAGAGACAAACGCGTACTGATGAAATCGAACAAAAAATTATGGCAATGTATTCAAAAGGTATGAGCCAACGAGATATTGAGGACAATCTGCGTGAAATTTACGGTGCAGAAATCTCACAGACACTAATTTCCAAAATAACTGATAAAATTCTGCCAGAAGTTAACGAGTGGCAGAATCGGCCGCTGGAGCCAATTTATCCGATTATTTACTTTGACGGGCTCGTATTCAAAAGCCGCAAGGACAACCATATTATAAATAAATGCGTTTACTCTGTATTGGGCATAGATATGAATGGTCAGAAGGACATACTGGGTATTTGGCTCAGTGAAAACGAAAGTGCAAGCTTTTATGCTTCAATCTGTTCAGACCTAAAAAAGCGTGGTGTCCAGGACATATTCATTGCCTGCCATGACAACCTGAAAGGGCTTGGAGAAGCAATAAATGCAGTGTTTCCGAAAACAAAACAACAGCTTTGCATAGTCCATCAAATTCGAAATTCAACCAAATTTGTGCAATACAAGGATAGGAAAGCAATCTGTGCTGATCTTAAAAAAATCTACGGTGCAGTAAATCTTGATGATGCGGAGTATGCAAAAGAAGAATTCAGGGAAAAATGGGATAAGAAGTATCCGTCCATTTTGCGCTCCTGGGATGCAAACTGGGCGGAACTTACCACATTTTTTAACTATCCTGAACAGATTCGGCGTCTTATTTATACAAACAATGCAGTGGAGGCTTATCACAGGATGGTGAGGAAATATACAAAAACAAAGTCAATATTTCCTACCGATGATTCGGTACGAAAAGTGGTTTATCTCTCGGCAAAGGAAATCACGAAAAAGTGGACACAACCGCCAAGGGAATGGGCAATGGCATATAGTCAGATTATGATATACTTTGCGGACAGGTTTGCGGCCTAAGGCCGATATTGAGGGCTCTGCCCTCAAACTCCCGGGGTTTATCCGCCAAAGGCTTACCGGTGAATAGAAAACCGGCGACTCCGAAGAGCCGCCGATTCACCGTATAAGCCGCAGCAAGCGTTGGGGCGCTCCCCAGCGTTTCCCGATTAATGCTGCAATATTAGTATTAACAATTAAATGGCTGATTATTCCATTTACACGGAAAAATATTCACTCCCGCAAATTATTTTCTTTTCCTTTTTACTGTAGTTTAAAGCTTAATTAATTTTCCTAATGTATAGCCAAAAAGGTAAAAATGCTACGCATTTTTGTATATAAAAAACCTTTACGGCATAAACTGTTTCCCTCCTGGCTTACGCTGGATTCCTTCTGTTTATTCCTCTGCCTTGACATATCCTACACCTCAGCTATTTCCATTTCGGCAGACAATGAATGAAAATAGTATGTAAAATCAACCACAAAACTAAGCCACTACTCTCTACCTCATTTGTATGCCATTTCGCTAAAAGGTTTTAAATCAAACATTCTCCGTATTGCTTTCCTTCCGTTCGTTACCTTGCTGTTGCTAAATGGTATCTCTCCTCGACGCATAGGGTATACCGATTTCCTGACCGCCTTTTCTGCAAATGCTTCAGTTGTC
>JAAYBO010000334.1 GCA_012730095.1 Clostridiaceae bacterium | reverse complement strand
TGTCAGATAGAAAGATATGTCTGGAAGGGCTGATAAATGTAGCCGGACTTGACTTTGAAGGAGAATTTTACGATAGGACAAAACAACAGATTCATACATTAATACGACTGAATGTGGAAGCAAACCTGGAAATAACCCATGAACTGCTAAAACTCAGGAACAGAGATAAGACTTTCAGAATCATCAATGTAGCAAGTCTTGCCGCTTTTTATCCGATGCCTGTTAAAGCGATGTATTCAGCATCTAAACGGTTTTTACTGAATTTTTCAATAGCCTTAAGGGAAGAATTGCGCCCAATGAATTGTACGGTTACCGTGTTATGTCCCGCAGGTATGCCGACAAACGAAAGATGCATCCGTTCGATAGATGCCCAGGGATTAGCCGGAAGGATAACAACAAAAAATGTTGGATTTGTTGCATCACGAACGATAGAGGCCTCATTAAAGGGAAGATGTATTTGTATACCGGGTTTGATGAATAAATTCGTTCGGTTTGCCGGAAGCCTTATTCCAGCTGCTTTAGTATCACAATTGATTGGCGCCAGATGGAAGATTGCGCACATGAAGTCCTGTCAGAATAATAAACCGGTGCTTGGAACAGATAATTAAATTTTTTAAATTATTAAAGGATTGTGATGTTTATGTGTAGAAAATATAATATAAGCGAAGCAACTGTTGTAGTTACCGGAGCGACATCGGGAATAGGTTTTGAAACTGTCTTGAACCTTACAAAAAAAGGCGCTTTTGTTATTGGAGTTGGAAGAACGCAGGAAAGGTGCGATAAAGCTCTTGAAAAAATTATCGAGAGAACCCCGGATGCCAAGGTATGCTATACTGCCGCGGATTTATCGTCATTAAGACAGGTAAGGGATTTATCGGCCCGTATTAAGTCTATTGTAAGAGAAACAGGAAATGAAAAGATAGACGTGCTGGTAAATAATGCGGCAGCGGTTTCCAATTGGTATGTTTCGACAGAGGAAGGCCTTGAACTCCAATTTGCAGTAAACCATCTCGCTCCGTTTCTGTTAACGTATGAACTAATGCCGCTCATTAAGAATTCCGATGTGGGCAAAGTGATAACAGTAAGCTCCGGCTCCCATTACCGCACAAGGATGCGTTGGAAAGACATACTGATGCGCAAGCACTACAACTGTCTGTCGGCATATAAGCAAACCAAACTTGCCAATGTACTCTTTTCAACGGAGCTGAACCGGAGGCTTGGCCCATCATCTAAAGTCCGTGCTTTTGCTTTTGATCCCGGCCTTGTTAATACGGATATTGGGCTTAAAGGTACCGCGGGAATAACAAAATGGGTATGGCAGAAACGCAAAAATAAAGGGATAAGCCCGGACATACCTGCATCAGCTATTGTCTGGCTTATTGAAAATGCGGACATTCAAAATACAAACCATGTTTACTGGAAAGATTGCAAGCCGAAAGCTCCAAGTCGGTATTCCCAGAGAGAAGACGCCGCGCGTCGCTTATGGGAAATATCGGAGAGGCTGTGCGGTTTGAAATGGTTTTAAGTTAAATGTATTATCCGCCGCCAAGGAGGGGAATTAATTGGATGCCCAGATGAAAAAGGGGCTGTTGGATATTTGTGTTTTGTTTGTTTTAAAAAAAGAGGACACTTACGGCTACAAACTAACACAGGAAATAACCGGCATTCTGGACACTTCGGAATCGGCACTTTATCCTGTCCTTAGGAGACTGGAGAGCCAGGGGTTCCTAGAAACGTATTCTGCGGAATATTCAGGTCGGTTAAGGAAATATTACAGGATTACCGCAAAGGGAATTACCCGATTTAGTGAAATGAAAAACGAACTTAAGCAGTTAAAAGATTTAATAGAGTATATCATAGGTGGTGATAAGGGTGAGTGATAAAATAGACAGTTTTATCAGGGAGCTTGAATCAAAGCTGAAGGATCTCCCTAAAGATGAAATCGATGATGCTGTTTGTTACTATCGTGAATACCTGAACGATGCGA
>JAAYBO010000042.1 GCA_012730095.1 Clostridiaceae bacterium | reverse complement strand
TGAAAAGAACCTTATCAAAATATCTGGTATCGGCGGCGCTTTTAACCCTAAAACGGTCGATTTCTTTCGATATTTCAAAAACCTGATCATTTAAACGTATTTCACTGCCGGTTTCGTTAATTATTTCAGCCATGCGGTTATACACTTTTTCAAAGCCGCCTGTAATATAACCAAGCAGTTCCTTGTTAATGTTTTTGCCCCTGCTTGAACCTCTAAGTTTAAATTTGTTCCAGATCCATGTTGCTGAAATCATATCGGAATCGATATCGAATTTCGAATTGAGGAGCGGTTCCCAGACAAGGTTGTAAGCTTCGCTGCCGGCATTTTTGATGATCCAGTCGCGAGCCGTTGTGTCTTCAATAGTGAGATAATCGTTAACAAAACGAGCTTTTAACACCGTTAAACCCATCCTGATGCGGCTTATTAACGATAACGGTTTAAACATCAATAAGTCCATCGGTGATGTGAAAGGATACACCTTTTTATTGATATAAATTACATTTTTTGGTTCATACCATTTAAGGTCGTCATACATGCCAAGTTCCCTGACTGTATCGATAAAAACAGTATCGTTTGTAAAAACATGGTGATAAAAAATATCAAGCATATCATCACCGACAGTTACAGCGGAGCACAGGCCTCCAAGCCTTTCACTTTTCTCATAGACGGTAACATTATTTCCCTTTAACGATAATTTCCATGCGGCCGTTAACCCGGTTGCTCCGGCTCCTATCACAGCAATTTCCATTATTGAATAGCCTCCAGTTTCCGATTTATTGATGAAATACAATTTTTTCAACGCACTGAAAAAACAACAATATATTTAGCAGGGTCTTTGAAAACAACCTCAAATGTTTTATATAACAACTCTTCATTTACTGTGTATTCGCTTGTATTTCTGTTCTGTTCTTCAACAACAATATATCTTATTCCTTCCGTAATTGCCAGCTCGCGCAGTTGTTCGGAATCAGCGGCTTCATATATTTTTTTCATGTTGCGCTCTCTTTGTGTTATATCATATCCCGCAGTAACCGTAAAATACGGATATCCGTTATATACCATTCTCCCGGAAAGGAAAATGGACATCGGAGCTCCGTAATGGGTATGGTAGTGGGTAAGGAAAATATCATCGGTATTTGTTTCGCTAAGCACCCACTTTTGAAGCGGCTCACTTTGATTATAGGATACACTGTTCCTGTCAAGGTTGTAAAGAGTTATCATATCTATTATTCCCGTCGAGATCATAATCAATGTCATGGATACGGTCAGGACAATAACGGTGGTTTTGCCTGATTCAATCATAGTTGAAAACAGTTCGGACACAATGATGTTAAGAAGAATTATCGCGAAGATGATATATTTATGGTTTACGGTAATGTCCGGTGTAAGCTGAAGGGTTGAAGCAAGTATAATAGGAGCGGTGAAAACAGGTATTAGCAGCAGTGTTGAAGTTTTTATTCCTTCAGGGTATTTGCCGGCAATATAAAGGTAAAACCACGTACATACGGCGATAATTATTATACCCTGAAGAACGCCGATTGATGGCGCTAAGAAAAACAGCGCTGTAAGGAATGCAAAAGACGCTATATAACCTGCTGGTTTGCTTTTGCGTGCAATTAACGGCAGAAATGCCCCAAGAATAACAAACGGAAGG
>JAAYBO010000333.1 GCA_012730095.1 Clostridiaceae bacterium | reverse complement strand
CGGAGAACCTTTCTGTATTCCCTGGCAAAAAGCGATAACCGCGTCAGCGTCTTCAAAGCAAATTGCCTGTATGATATCACTGCGCTTTTCGTTATACGTCGGACAAGTTTTATAACCTAACTCTTCAAACAGGGCCGACGCAAATACCGCTCCTTTCAGGCTTTCGGCCACAGTATGCGGAGCCATGAAAAAGCCCTGGAATAGCGATCTGTTCTGCCCAATCGTCGCTCCGACTTCCCTGCCTAAGCCGGGTACGGTCATACGGTAAGATGCCAGATTTACTAATTCTCTTTTGCCTGCCACATATCCGCCGCAAAGAGCAAGACCACCGCCGGGGTTTTTAATCAGGGAGCCGGCCATAATATCGGCACCTGCTTCGGTCGGTTCTTTTTTTTCAACAAATTCCCCATAACAGTTATCAACCATTATAATGGTATCCGGCTTAACATTTTTAACGACGGCGGCTACTTTTTCTATTTCATTAATCATTACCGGCCCTCTAAGCTCGTAACCTCTTGAGCGCTGCAGGAATACCATCTTCGTATTCGGACGAATTGATTTTTCAATCAAACAATAGTCTATTCGGCCGTCCTTGGTAAGCTCAATCTGCCGATATGTAACACCATAATCATAAAGCGAGCCCGTACCTTTTTCGCCGCGTATACCTATAATCTCCTCAATTGTATCGTATGGCTTTCCGGTAACGGACAATATCTCATCGCCCGGGCGTAAAATACCATAAAGGCATAATGCAATCGCATGCGTGCCGCATGTTATATGATGCCTTACGAGTGCGTCCTCCGCTCCGAAAACCCGTGCAAAAACCTGTTCGAGCACTTCTCTTCCCCTGTCATTATAGCCATATCCCGTAGAGGCATGGAAGTGCGAGTCGCTTACGTTAAACTCCTGCATCGCGTGTATAACCTTGCTGAGGTTATATTCCGACGTTTCGGATATTTTATTAAATACGTCGGCGCACTTTTTCTCGACCCGTGAAGTTAGCTCAATAAGCCAGGGATCTATATTAAAAGCTCTATGAAATATATCGGTTTTTTCCATTCAAAATATGCCTCTTTTCAATATGTATCAAGTATTTTTTATTAATGATTTCACTTTATCGCGCCGTTCGCTGACCTGTTCTTTAGTAATTGTACTGTTAAAATTAAACGGGCAGGATAACGCCTTATTATACATTTCAACAGCTTCTTCGTATCTTTCGGCGTCTTCAAGATATTGGCCGTAATCATAATATGCTTCGGGGAAATGCGGCTTTTTTTCCATGAGCTTTCCAAACAATTCGGAAGACTTTTTCATGTCGCCCGTTAAATGATATAAGTGCGCAAGATTATCAATTATTATCGGCTCATCAGAATTATACTCATATGCTTCAAGGTTTATTTTCATCGCATCATCAAGATCGCCTTTTTCAATCGACATATAACCCAGGCTTCCATAAACGGCTGTTGTTTTATATTCTGAAATAACTTCTTTAAGCATTGCGATCGCTTCATCAAGATTGCCTTTTTTCCACAGGACAAGAGCAAAGTTTGATTTTGCAAGGTTTTTTTGATCAGCGGTTCTGCTGCTGTCAATAGCTTTTACCAATACCTCTTCGGCTTCCTGCAGACGTCCGGCTTTAAACAATACAAAACCATAGCTTGCCATAACTTCAACAGAAGCCTTTCCGTTTTTAACGGCTTTTTTGAAAAGCTTCAGGGCGTTATCGATGTTTCCCTTGCCGTATTGAATTTTACCCATGATAAAACAGATACTGCTGCGGTTTACTGCAATAATAAGCAGCAGGTAGAGAAAAATACCTAATATGCCAAACCATGTATTCCACCGAAACAGAAATACTATCAAAATAATGGGAGCAACCGCAAACACCATCATTCTAAGCAGTTTCTTCAAAATATATCACCCGTTTTCCATTCTTGAACTTTGTGTTTATATTAGCATTCCGGTATTGAAAAATCAATTCGGCCGGAAATAAGAAACAGATTGTACTATACTTTAAGCATCGCTTCCAATGCCCCTTGCGCCCTTTGAATAATGTCAGGCTCAAGCTCAATCCGGTATCTCATATGCTTCAAAGCATTATACACGCTTTCAGCAGTTGTCTTTTTCATGTTCGGGCAGACCATTCCCTGTGATAATAAAAAGAATTGTTTATCCGGATTTTCCTTATTAAGCTGGTGCAGTATTCCCATTTCCGTACCAATAATAAATTTTTTGGCGGAACTATTACGCGCATATTCAATTATTTGTGATGTGCTTCCAACAAAGTCCGCCATTTCGACAACCTCGGGCCTGCATTCCGGATGGATGAGCAATACGGCGTCAGGAT
The DNA here is from genome assembly GCA_012730095.1 of Clostridiaceae bacterium. Lineage (GTDB taxonomy): Bacteria > Bacillota > Clostridia > DSM-8532 > DSM-8532 > DTU069. The sequence continues at coordinate 717 of JAAYBO010000333.1, read as the reverse complement.
GAAGTTCCAAAGCTTTTTCAACGTCAGCTTTTCTTACCCTGTGGTGCGTTACACAAAAACCCTTCCACAAATGTATTGTTTTTTCCGGCACCTGCCGGGCAATGTAGCTTGCCAGATTCTGATCCGGAACAAAAATTATCTCGTTCTGCGGAACAGATTTTATAACCTTTAGCGCATTCGAAGAGGTGCAGCAAATATCACTTTAGGCCTTAACTTCGGCGGAAGAGTTTATATAGCAAACCACGGCGGCTTCAGGGTGCTTTTTCTTTGCCTCGATTAATTCTTCGGCCGTCACCATATCCGCCATAGGACAGCCTGCATCAATTTCGGGCAGCAGCACCGTTTTTTCAGGCGAAAGGATTTTAGCGCTTTCCGCCATAAAATGAACACCACAAAACACAATAACCTCAGCATCAACCGAAGCGCAGTGTCGGCTTAATGTAAATGAATCACCCACGATATCCGCAAGTTCCTGCACTTCACCAACCTGATAATTATGTGCTACTATTATTGCCTTTCTTTCTTCTTTAAATTTTTTTATTTCTTTAATAATATCATTGTTCATTTTTAACACATCCTGTCTGTTTTAAATGTTCACTATGAAAGTAATATACTGAGAGTACAGAACGCTGCAATTCTCAGTAAAAAGAGTACAGATGCATCAACCGTGATCTTTCAGCCTTACCAAAAGCTGTGTAAAATCATCCGGCAGCGGTG
>JAAYBO010000332.1 GCA_012730095.1 Clostridiaceae bacterium | reverse complement strand
TACAAAATATAATTCAAAGAATTTTTGCGAGTTTCGACTTGCCCGAGCTGAACTGTACAGCTCTTGCAAATGAAGCTCTTTGTTGACGTTATTGTACAATAGTTCGTAGGGTAATTTTCGAACACAATTCCCGCGGGTCCTGCTTCGGGTGTTTCGTTTACGACGGTTTTAGGAAATAATTAAAAAATAATTTCCATCTTGAAGGAAAAAAAATATAATGATACAATAGTACTCAATCAAATGAAAATCAAGATAATATTAAAAAAATATACATACAGATAAAATCATTTAATTCACTTGTAACATATAATAATATTGGACAAGGTTGAGTATTGGTTTTAGAAATTAAACCGGTAAATCAGGCTAAATATTGCCGGAACTTATTTATAGGCAATAAGCCGCATAGGAGGAACAATGGAAAATACAACTATAATAAGGCGCTGCTCAGAAATATTGACGGCATTAATTGTTGTTTTCACAACCATTGTTTTTATTTATACAAATACACGACACATGAAGATTTCTGCTTACGATGTTTTATCCGCATCAAAGGCACAGGTACGTAATAGTATTGGTGACGGAATGGGAAGCAGTTCTTTAGATTCTGCGTCTGAATCAAAAGTTATTAAATCCGATGAATCCATATCAAATAAATCTAATTTTGAAAAAATTGAAAGCACCGAATCAGAATCATACGCCGATGCGGACATATCGGAAACCTTGTCCAAAGCACAGGTCGAGTCTGCCGTTAAACCCGCCGGGATGCAGGAACCGGTTTACAAATATGTACAGGTTAATTTATTGAATTTAAGAAGCGGCCCCAGCTCGGATACTGAATTACTGGGTACGCTTCCCTCGGGCACCCAGGTGCAAATGCTTGAATCGCACGGAGAATGGAGTAAAGTTTTAACACCGGAAAAAAAGGAAGTCTATGTATTTACGGAATATATCGCAGATACAAAACCTCCCGTTTATAATTATGTGAATGTGAATCTGCTTAATGTAAGAAGCGGTCCGGGATCCGACCATAATATTATCACGACAATTCCCAGAGGTACCCGTGTACAGGTATTGGAACAGCATGGGGAATGGTTAAAGGTTATAATTAAAGACAACCAGGAAGCTTTCGTATACGCTCCGTATATGGTTGCCAGCCAGAATCTTGTTACACGTGCCGCTTCAGTGCAGTCATATAATCAAAGCCTGGCATCTCAGATAACAGAATATGCGAAACAATTTGCCGGCGTTCCTTATGTTTACGGTGGTTCATCGCCTAAAGGCTTTGATTGTTCAGGCTTTACAAAGTATGTATATGGTAAGTTTAAAATTTCTTTGCCCCGTTCGGCAGAGGGTTATTCGGGCGTGGGAACCAAAGTATCAAGAACGGATCTGAAGCCCGGAGACATACTTTTATTTGATCGTTATGGCAGCGGAAGTCTTGGCCATGTGGGCATCTATTTAGGGAATGATCAGTTTATTCACGCCTCTTCAAGCAAAAAAAAGGTTATTATTATGCGGTTGTCGGGATATAGAGCCAAATATCTGGGAGCACGCCGCGTGATAAAGTAACTTTCTGCGACCGGTACCGGTTCTTAAAGCCTATTTGCACCTCTTCTTTATACATAAAATTGTTATTGTCATACTTTAAAATACTGCATAACTTTTGCAAATGAAGCTCTTGTTTCCGTTATAATATTTTAAAGTAATGTCTGAACAGTGACCTAAAATTAACTTGACAATTTCACTAATGAGGTTATTATAATACCATGAATATTTTCCCGGGGGAGTTTTTGTGAAACATACAAAGAGGCGCAGGCTTATATTTTTAACTTTTTTCAACATATTTTTATTAGCAATTTTAATAGCATGTACCGGTTTAATAAACCGCTGCGATAGATTCAACAGGACAGAAAATACAAACCAGGACGAATTAAAAAACGATTCCCTGGTGGAAAACCAGCATACCGGTGTACCGCTTGATAATGCTGTAGAAAAATCTATGCCGGATGCGGAGGAAAAGTCTGCCGCTGATCAGGAAGCGGAACAGATTCCGGATGCTTTGGCGCAGGATACCGGCTCAAAATATTCAATTGTTCCGTATTATAAGCCTGAAAATGATTTTAGATATGAAAAGTATGGGTTGATAAACCCGGGTCTGGATGATAAACGCATCGTAACAGATGTTAATATAGGCCTTGATAATCCGTTTTACGGCTTGATTAAAGAAATTCAAAACCATAATGATATAACGGTATTGGTAAATAAATATAATAAACTGCCTGATAATTATGAACCAGAACTTGAAAGGCTTGAAGAATGCTATTGTGTTCCCGGGCGGGGAGCGCAGCACCTTAGAAAAGAAGCTGCGGACGCTTTTATAAAAATGCATAAAGACGCAAAAAAAGAAGGCTTGAATATTACTGCATACGGCACTTACAGGAGCATATCAACTCAGCAAAGAATCTGGGAAAATGCCATATACAGCGGCAGAACACAGGAAGATGTTGACAGCCTGAATTCCAGGGGAGGACACAGCGAACATCATACGGGACTTGCTGTCGATGTGGTTATTAATGACTACAGTGTATTGGATACTAAGGAATATCAATGGTACAAGGACAGGGCACATGAATATGGGTTTATTATACGGTATCCTGAAGGGAAAGAAAATATTACCGGCTATAAATATGAGCCCTGGCATTTAAGGTATGTAGGTCCTGAGATTGCGCAAGAGGTCTATAGCAGCGGATTAACATACGAAGAGTATTATGTTACTGTTATAGAGCCAAATATGCAAAATTGAATAGTTTCTTCCGCTGCTTATCCAAGTTGCAAAATGGAAGCACATGTATGGAAGCACCCGAAGCAGTACCCGCGGGAATTGTGTTCGGAAATTACCTTACGAACAATTGTATTAGAACAAATTGTACAATAACGTCAACAAAGAGCTTCAAGAGCTGTACAGTTCAGCTATAGTTTCCTTTTATTGTACAATTGTTCCTGCAACTGAACAAAAATAGCGAGTATTCGGAAAAATTTTTTGCGAAACTACTTGCCACGTGAAAAGATTTATAGTATAATTATGCCCGTTGTGACATTGCACACGATGAAGTTGAAGATGGCCGGCTTGGAACGGGGAACTTCAATGGAGAAT
>JAAYBO010000331.1 GCA_012730095.1 Clostridiaceae bacterium | reverse complement strand
AGCTGCAGCAGATGCTGAGACAATACATGCCCTAAAGCATTTTGAGGTTGCAGGTAAAATCGGTTCCACAGCAGACAATTTAAGGGATGGGATTAAAGGCGAGACCTATGAATATAAAGATATGTATCCTCCTTTCGTAAAACAAGCAGAAGCCGAAGGTAATAAGGCTGCGGTTATGTCATTTACATTTGCAATGAAAGCGGAAGAGGTTCATGCTAAGCTTTATCAGGACGCATTGGAGAACCTTGATAATACAGAGGAAGTTTTTTATTACCTTTGCCCTGTCTGTGGAAACATTGAAAAATTCCGACCGGATAAATGCAGTATTTGCGGTATAGCCGGTGATAAATTTATAGAGTATTAATTGTACGGATTAATATTTGCACCCATTTCAAAATGAAGTGAACCCCTTTTGTTCATTTTTCCGATGAAAGGGGTTCAAATTCTATCAACTCGAATAAAATATCTTTAATTAATTGGAATTAAACATTGATATGATTGACAGTATGTATTAATATAGAATTATTGGAATTAGATTACGGCTTTGTAGATATATATGCAATAGGAAGTTAATTTTATTTGTTTGGGGATTGATTATGAACCTTGAGGAACTACAATTGGATTGTGCAATTAAGCAAAAAAAAGGGTTGCACTTTATTTTAGCATCAATTATTATTTGGTGTACTATACTGATTATTCATTTAACATCATTACCTATTCTGACGAAGAACTTATTTACCTTCTTTTCCACAGCCCCATTAATGCCTTTAGCATTTTTAATATCGAAGGTAATCAAGGTGGATTTTCAAAATAAAGGAAATCCCCTGACTAATTTGGGTGTTCTTTTTTCTGTAAACCAAATTTTATATTTATTAATTGCTATGTGGATATATCCAACATTACCTGAAAAAATGCTGATGATAATTGCAATGATTTTTGGGGCACACTTGTTACCATATGGGTGGCTGTACAAGTCTAAATCCTATATAGTGTTTGCTATCTTAATACCCGTTTTATCCCTTATAATTGGTATTAATTTTGAGCCTTATGTGATTGCATTTATGATGATAGGAATAGAAATTTTATTTAGTATTAGTCTGATATTTGAAAACAGAAAAATTTCATCCATTTCTAAACCTAATTCTTAATATTAATTAAGACGCGTTCTTTATATCTCATGTCGTAACGGACATGTTCCCGTCTACCTATAGTGTCAAAAAAAGTAGTGGATATGTTTCGGAGAACGGGTACCACATCCCAGTTTTCTTCCAACTTATATTTGTTGTAGAAAACAGTATGATAGAATACATTTTGAGTGGGTATATAATTGATATAGCGGGCTGGTAATTCAATTTCTTAATTAAGGGATCATCCGGCCTTGTTAGATATATTATTAGGGGGTATTGGAATGGCTATTAAATGGACACCAAATCTTTCTGTCGGTGTAGATTTTATCGATGAACAGCACAAAGGCTTATTTGAAAAAGCTAGTCAATTGTTTGAGGCTGGTCAAAAGGGAGAAGGAAAAGAATTCATGCTTCAGATGCTTGATTTCCTTAGCGAATACACAAAGACACATTTCAGAGATGAAGAAAAATATATGGAGAGCATCAAATATCCGGAGCTTGAAGCCCAAAAGAAAGCACACGCTTATTTTGAGCAAGAGCTTGCACAATTACGTAAGGATTATACCGAATCCGGCGGAAGCCTTGTTTTGTTGGTTAAGGCCAACAAAATGATCGTTGACTGGCTGACCAAACATATTTCCTCAATGGACAAAAAAATCGGTGAGTATGCCGCTGCGCTTAAGTAAGCAGTTTAATGCAGGAAACGTAATGAATTCAAGGGACGTTTTGCATAACTTGTCCCTTTGACTTCATGCGTTCCGAAAGGAGATGATAACACAGATTGTTTTAAGGTCTAAATTATTTCGATATTGAAATAATCTTCAATCTTTCATTCTTATCCAGTAAGCGTCTTTTATTCTGAATAAATGCCCTTACTTTTTTCGATATGAATTGAAAGGTGTACCTCCTATTATATAAACCTGTTAGTGGATCATGGAATGACAACTCTCTAAGCTTCTCATTAGCTTTATCTAATTGAGCCGTTCTCTCCTTAATTCTTTCCTCCATATTTTTATATAACATAGCATTTTCAATCGAAATTGCTGCCTGAGTGGATAAGATTTTTAAAATTTCCAATCTTTCAAATGTAAAAACGTTGTCGGATAGATTATTCTCCAAATAAACTATACCTTTAAATTTTGTTTGATAGATAACGGGTATACATAACAGTGACTTTACTTTGTTATTCGTAATATAAGAATTTTCACGCCAGATTCCTTCAGTGCAGGCCAGAACTGTCCGTATAACTCATTGCATAGTGCCCGGAATTGAATAAAATCATTGCTGCCAATTGATTCCAACGCTTTCCTGAAGAACTCGTCGACTGTGTCGATTGCTGCGCCGTCAATGATTGCTATCTCGGCAGTCAGCAAATAATATTTGTGTGCAAAGTTGGCGGGGCAATTCTCCATCCAGTGTTTAAGCTTCTGTTGAATGTTTGACAGGTCTTCCCTTGCAATGTTTTTTTCGTTTTCACACAAATTTGTCCATTTACTGCAGATTATAAGTCCTTGGAACATATAATGATCAATAACCGAATAATCCTGAACCAGTCCCGCCGAATGAATCATTTCCTGCGCCATGTTATTCCATTTTTCCGCATCATCCATTCTGCCATAAATAATATTCAAATAAGTATTTAGGATATAAAACCTGCATAAAAATCCGAAATCATTGGTACTCTTAAGTGTCTCAAGCATTTCCTGGTCTTTTTTATAGAAGCTTCTTTCTTTTTTTTCATTGTGAATTAATTTAAATTTCTGTATCATGTAATGAATTATTTGGGCCAATAGCTGTGGCATACTGATATTTATTTTATTCAGATAGGTTATGGCATTCTCCGTTTCCTTAATACATTCGGCCAGGTTCTTCCCTGTATACAACAATAAAAGGAGTTTATCAGCGAGCGCAAAAGCTGCGTGGTGAATATCGCCCGTTTCCAAGCCTTTATAAAAAGACATGTCATAATAGCTGAGGCTTTCGCTATAATGAGCACGCATATAAGAAGTAAACGTAAAGCCGTAGCATACGGCAGCCCTGAAAGCTTCCGCTTCTAATCTGTTGAGGAGCGAAAATGCGGCTTTCGCAAGCCTGTAACTGGTTTCATAATCCCCAAGTGCTGAGCCCAGAATAATAGCGCAATCGGTAAAGCATTTGCATGATAATGGCGAAACTCCGTGGTCGCATGTTAGCTCAAACATCATCAACGAAATTAAAACGAATAACTGCGGATTGCTTTGGTACGCTGCCGGAACCATTTGAAAAACCATCTGCATTATAATTATTTTTTCCGGATCCTTCATTTCCGGGAGCTTTTTAAGCCCATCTATCGTTATTCGATCCAAATAATTCTTCAGTTTGAAGATCCCTTCATGGATCTTCTGAACGACCTCCTGATCATTTTCAGGTAAATGAATATCAAATAAACGAAGGCTTCGTCGGACTTCGTCAATAGCTTCCTGATGTTTACTCTGGTACTCAAGTATTTGGACCCTAATTATCGAAATTGCCGCTTTGTCAATATTGCTTTGCGCTATATCCGATAATTGATTGCAAAGACTGTCCGATAGTGTTAAGTTCCCGGATAGCAAGGCTACATTAGCATGTTCCAGCAGTAATTTAAAATATTTTTCTGGAGTTTTGGCCCACTGCTCCTCAGGCAAAAGTGATTGAGCTATAGCGAAATAATTTTCGGCAGCAGCGAAAGCAGTCGACTTCTTTGCCGTATTTCCGGCCAGGATATTTAAGTCGGATAATTCAATCCGTTTATTTATATTATGAATTAACGGCCTTCCGATATTTAAGTGATTAACCAGGTCATAAAGCAAATCTGTACGTTCTTCTTCCTGAAAAACCTCTAAGTAAATATACCCTATTGATAGATGTATTTGGGCTCTTTCGTTATCTGTAATTAATGAATATATAGCCTGCCGGACCCTGTCATGAGTGAAGCAAAACCGAATTGGTACGTCTTTATACATTTCAGTATTTAGATTGCTTATCAGTCGATAATTGTTATCGATTGGAACAATAATTTCTTTATTAATTGCTGCCTATATATCATTGTAAAGTAGAGTTTCGGAGTCATTTTTAATTAACAAAAGAGTCCTGAAACCAAACTGACTGCCAATACAAGCAGCCAGCTTAAGAGTATTAATAGTCCTTTCAGGGAGTGATTTTAAACTTTTTATAATCAGATCGATCACATTATCGCTGATTTCAGCATTTTTTACTTTCTCAAGCTCAAAACTCCATTGTCCTTTTTCCGGAATAAATATAAACGCTTTTTGAAGATATAATGATTTCAATAATTTAATGGTGAAAAACGGATTTCCATTGGTTTTCTTAATTAATAGTTCAGCCAAAGGCTTTGTTATATCCGGTGGAGAATGAAGTGTTTCTGATATCAAATTGTTTACTGCGGTAAAGTCCAGCGGCTTTAAAATCAGTTCGGTGCAGGAATTCAGGTTTCTTAGTTTTTCAAATAGCTGAAAAAGTCTGTGCCCGGCTTGAATCTCATTATCCCTGTATGTACATACAAACAGCACATGCTTAAGTGTATCCATGCAGAATATGTAATAAATCAGATTGATAGTGGCGGCATCACTCCATTGAATATCATCAAGAAAGATGACCAAAGGATGCTCTTTCTGTGCAAAACCTTGATAAGTTCCAGAAAAACCATCTGAATTCGGTTTTGGGATTCAATAGGATTAAGTTCAGTTACCTGGGGCTGCAAACCGATAATCTGCTCCAGGTCGGGAATGATATCTGTTATGAGTTGTCCGTTGCCGCCCAGGGCATCCATCAGACGTTGTTTCCAAGCGTCCAGGCTTGATTGTGGTTCCGATAATAATTGTCTGACCAATTCCTGAAATGCTTGTCTTATGCCATAGTATGGCGTATTACACTTGCGTTGATCACATTTCCCGTGAATGAAACGCCCCTTCCTGAGGGTTATCGGCCTGCGTATCTCATTTATCAGCGATGATTTACCAATACCGGAATAGCCGCCTACTAAAACAAGCTCACTATGACCTTGTACTGCGTTATTAAAGCTCTTAATTAATATTTTAGTATCTTCCACGCGCCCGTATAATTTGTTCGGGACCTCAAACCTCTCTATAACATCTTCTTTTCCGGGCACAAAATTGATCGCTTCAACTCCTGATTTCAACAGTTGATAACAATATTCCAGGTCCTTTTTTATACCGGATGCCGATTGGTATCTTTCTTCGGCGGATTTTGAGATCAGCTTCATTACTATATCCGAAAGGAATTTGGGAATCTGTGGATTCACATTGCATAAAGGAACCGGTGTTTTAGCTATATGGCAGTAAACTATCTCCGATTCATCTTCTCCTGCAAAAGGCAGCTGTCCTGAAAATAATTCATATAGTGTAATACCAAGAGAATAGAAATCGGTCCTATAATCAATTGGCTTGTTAATTCTTCCTGTTTGTTCCGGGGATATATATTCTAATGTCCCATCCGGATTCATTGTATTGGCAGACTGATGATCTTCCTTAGCTAACTCAGTGGATATGCCAAAGTCAATAATTTTAACCTGATTTGTTTTACGGTTCCAGATAAAATTGGATGGATTCACATCCTTGTGTATAATGTTTTCTTTATGAACCTGGATCAAAGAATCAGTCATTTGAATTGATAATAACAGCTTTTCGGTTATACTAAGTTTAGTCGACTTCATTATCTCGGCGATTGATTCACCGTCGATATCTTCCATAATTATGGCAAAACTGTTATTGCATTTTAAAAGAGCATATGGTTTTATAATGCCTTCGCCGGATATTTTATCCATGATTTTATATTCATATGTTAAATCCGATAATTCTTTGCTTGTTGGATATTCTATATTTAAGTACTTAATTATAACCGGACAATTATCAGAGAGTCGATTCCCCCGGAAAACTATTGTTCTGTTATTCTTATAAATTTCATTATTTATTTTATACCCGGCTAAACTAATCATGTGCCCACCTCTATCCTCAGTGACAGAGATTAGTAGACAAACTTGCATTTTACTAAAAATTTGTAAAATACTAAATTTCTATATAAATATTACCCTCTAAAATATTAAGAATAACAAAAACACAGATATTAATCCGCACAATTTGAATATTATTATTGTTAACAAGCCAAGAGATACTTAATAAGATAAGGAGACATTTTTTTGTCTTGTCCCCTTGATTCCCTTCGGTTCAAAATTTTAAAATTTGTATGGCATTAATGTAAAGTTATATCTTCTGGCATCCCTCGCAATAATAAATGCTGCCGCCCATATATGCCTCTTTCTTAATCTTGTTCCCGCATATTTCGCAGTCCTTACCGACCGTATTTTTACTAACTCTGGTCTTATATCCTCCAAAACATCCGAATAAATCTCTTTCAGTGTCTCTGCCGCCCTCAAAAGTCATCTGTGTTAGTGTGGATTTTATAGAATTATACAGGTTGTCAATATCAGTTTCCGTGAACGTCTTTACTTTCCTTTTTGGATGAATTCGGGCATTATAGAGGATATCCTGCAAAACACCATTTCCAAGGCCGGGTATTCTTTGCTCCGTAGCAAGCAGTGCTTTTGTACTAAGCTTCTCAATCCCCGGTGCGGAAATAATGCTGTCAAAATAAGCCCTGTCAAATTCATTTGAGAGGGGTGAAGGCTTTTCCTTTGCAATGAAATAATATTGATTTTCAAATTCGCCTTCTTTAAAACACCATAAACCCCCATACATTTGGACAGAGGCACTGAGTGCCGAAAAGTCTTCGAACTCGATAAGAAGCTGGTGTTTCTGAGGCTTTTTTTCATCCTCCCGGTGAAACCTTATCCCCACGCCTTCACCGAACAATATGATTGCATCCTCTGCCTTTATCTCAACCATACTGCCGAAACCGTCCGCTATGCCGATTACCTTATCGGCCAGCAAATCATGATACTTCTGCGGATCCTCATGATACCAGGCAAATTTGTGAGGGCTGTACGCAGCAATAACATTCATTATTCTTTTCCCGCGAATGCTTTCATTTAATTGTTTAGATAATACCATAGCTTCCGGTAGTTCGATCATGACAATCACTCCCTGTTTATTTTCTCCTAATATGCAATATCCGGCCGCATAAAATACTAGCCTCTTCATTCATTTTAAATTTTAGGCTTTCAATTTTGCTTTATTAGGTTAGGTTTTCTCATTATTCAAGAGGGTATGGTTTCCCACACCCTCGTTATTTCTTCCACCTTTTAAGGTTTGGAAAAATCTCCAGCATTGCTTTTCTGGCGGTATCCTCATCCGGATAAGGGTTTCCCTTTGACACAAAAGGAACACAGGTTTCAATCATTTGCTCCATTGTTTCATCCGATGTAAATGAGCCATTCTTGAAGCAGTAACAGCAGTAATCCTCATTTTTGCTTCCGTCCGCATTCGCCCCGTATAAATCCGGGCTTTCCAATGGCATTGCACAGCTTTGGCAAATCTTCATTTCCATAGCTTCCACATAAATCGACTCCTTTACTATATTTTCAATGCCATTTTAACCCTTCGAAATGACAGCGGTATGTCATATTTGAAAAATATCTAAAATAAAGTCATTTGCTCTAATTTTACATCTTCTTCATATGTATGAAGGTACCTGAATATTTCACCATTGTTATGAATTATACCGTATTTTTCACACGTGTCGTGAAAAATTTCCAAAAGTTTCTCGTTGTTATCACTTTTAAGTTCATAGCTGAAACCATATTTTTTTTGGTATATTTGTTTTAATCCGGGGAAATGCCTGTCAAGATTCTTATAGAAGTATTCTCTGTTTCCATCCCTTAATGTTAGCCCCATTCCAAAACATATTATTCCTGACACTTTGGTATCAATGCAATAATCAAGTATTCCTATTAGATTTTCCTCGGTATCATTTATATATGGTAAAATCGGATCAAGCCATACTACGGTGGGAATCCCATTATCCCTCATTATTTTCAGAACTTCGTAACGTTCTTTTGTTGTACAAACATAAGGTTCAATTATTTTACACAGGTTTTCGTCATAAGTTGTCAAAGTCATCTGAACAACGCATTTAGAGTTATTGTTGATGCTCTTTAATAAATCCAGATCCCTTAATATTCTGTTGGATTTCGTCAGGATACTTAATCCAAATCCGTATCTGTTGATAATTTCAAGGCACTTTCGTGTATAGTT
>JAAYBO010000041.1 GCA_012730095.1 Clostridiaceae bacterium | reverse complement strand
TTAATAGCCGAAGTGGCTGCGACTCTTGCCTTTTCAGCCTGTAAAAACAACGACAGGGTAGGTGTTGTTTTCTTTACTGATAAAGTTGAAAAATTTATTCCCTCTAATAATGGCAGAAAACATGTATTATCGATAATAGAAAAAATAATAAATTTTAACCCGACGTCTGATGGAACCAATATTTCGCATGTGCTCCAGTACTTTAACAGGGTTAACAAAAAAAGAAGCGTTGCCTTTCTTATATCAGATTTTCTTGATACAGGCTATAAAAAAGATTTAAAAATGACTTTGAACCGTCATGATCTGGTCCTTGTAAGGGTTATTGATAAAGCGGAGGAAATGCTTCCGGGCGGAGCGATTTTTACATTTCAGGACCTTGAATCAGGGGAAACTGTAGTGCTGGATAATACGAAGCAGGATTTTAAATTGGAAAACTATATTGATTTACCCAAAAGCCGCGTTATAAATATCTATACCGACGAAGATTACGTTAAGCCTTTGCAAAAGTTTTTCAAAAGAAGGGGACGAAGATGAAGAGTCTTAAGAAAGTATCATTCATGTTTATCCTAACAGCTTTTATATTATTATCTTCAAGCCCTTTAATGGCCGAAGAGCGAAATATTTATGTGGGCGACCTGATTGAGCTTAAAATAACGACGCGGGAATTCACAGAAGATGAAATGCGGGAGAAGTTTAAAGATTTTGAAATCGTAGAACTTAAAAGCATTCCTGAAGGTTATTTGATTACATTAAGAACGTTTGAGGCTGGTGAAAAAGTCGTAAATTTGGCAGACAGTGAAATCATTATAACGGTAAAATCGACGCTTGATGAGATTGACAGGGATGAATTGTTTGAAGGAAGTTTTGCAGTTGAAAGCGCAGCGTTAATGATAAATTTAAATTATTTGTTTTACGCCGTCGTTATTGTCTTTTTTGCGTCCGGTGGGGTGATGCTTGCCAATTACATAAGAAGAAGACGTGACATGCTATTAACCCCATATGAACGTTTCAGTAACCGACTTAGTAAGGTTTCATCTGATGACGGTGATTATCTTGTAAAGCTTACAATGTATTTTAAGGAATATATTGAATTAAAATTTTCGCTGCGTATAAAAGGCAAAACATCAAAAGAAATGATAGGCGAAATGTCAAAAGTTACTGAACTTAATCAATTTATCAGTAAAATCGGTAATTGGCTCAATGAAAGCGACTATTTTAAATTTTCGGGATATGCTGCCGCGAAAGACAAAAAGCAGGAGCTGTTTACCAATATGAAAGAAATTGTTTCACAAATAGAACAGGTTAATGAGGGAAAAGCATGATAAGGTTTATAAACTGGTATTTTATCTTATTAATACCTTTTGTTATTTATTTATTCTTAATAAGGAAAAAGAAATCGGCATTAAGATTTTCAAGTGTTAAAATACTTGAAAACGGCGGGATGAAAAAAACAATAAAACACAGGATTGGAAAATACGTAACAACCGCTGCCCTTATTCTGCTTGTAATTGCCCTTGCAAGACCGCAGCTGCTGACAGGAAACATTCCAGTGCATGAAAAGGGTATTGATATAGCTG
>JAAYBO010000330.1 GCA_012730095.1 Clostridiaceae bacterium | reverse complement strand
GCCGGAAAGAAGCAGCGTCGCGCGGCCGTTTGTGCCAACGGGCAAGCCTTTAACCCCCGGTATTATTTCGGAATAAATATATGTGAATTCCCTTATCTCAACGTATAAAACAAAATCCGGGTTAATTACGTCAACTTTTAGCTGCGGTATCTCTCTAAGCACTATCGCACCAAGTTCCCTTGAAACATCCATTGAAGTCATCGGGAAGGTTTTATCCGCGCGTCTCGTTACAATCTTGAATGTTTTGTACTGTATTCTTTTTAGAATATCCTTTGCGATATAAGTTGCTTTATCAAATATTAATTGCTTATCGGTTTCGATTTTTAAAGCGGGGCTTACCGACGCAATTCCGAACACTTTTGTTAACCGGTGTATTGCTTCGTCTATGTCAAAGCTTTCAGATTCTGGCGCAACATAGATCCTGTTTTGGGCTTTTGAAACATTCACGGGTCCAAGACCGGTAAGGATTTGTTTGATGTTTTTAATAAGCCGTCCTTCAAATGCCGGACGGTTAAGTCCTTTTAGAAATATTTCCTCATACCTTACAAGAATTATCTTTTCCATTTTCATCTACCATTCCCGTTACAGATTTGTGATAATCTTTTATAATTTTTAATCAAAATCGTAATACAATACATATAAAATATTTATCGTTACCCGGTATATTACCGGTATCTTATTTTAGGGACGATCTTCTTTATCGCTTCAGCAAACATTAAAGCCTCATCCTCGGTATTCATACCTGAAAAACTTATGCGTATCGCGCCCTCGGTGCGTTCCATAGGAAGGTTCATTGCCGATAGCACGTGGCTTTGCATGTTTTTCCGTGAAGAACAGGCCGAGCCTGTCGACACTATGATTGATTCGGCCTCAAGATGCTGCATCAATACCTGGGCTTTTACGTTTTTAAACGATATATTAACAATCCCTTCATACGCATCCGGAGGCGAATTAACAAAATATTCGCCGCTTCCGAAAAACTTATCAAGCTCACTTATAACAATTGACTTCAGCCGCCTTACTTTGTTCCTGTTTTCATCGATGTTTTCATTGATGATTTTTGCGGCGATCGCAAAACCCCAAATCGCGGGTACGTTTTCGGTTCCGGAACGGTAACTGTTTTCCTGCCCGCCGCCGTGAAGAATCGGGATAATACGTGTGTTTTCCCTTATATAAAGGGCTCCGCAGCCTTTTGGCCCGTGTATCTTATGGGCGCTTAACGATACAATGTCGGCGTCTATTTTTCTTAAATCAAGAGGTATCTTCCCATATGCCTGGACCGCGTCAATATGAATTACCGTATTCTTATTTATAGACCTGATAGCGGCAATAAGCTCTTCCGCTTTCTGGATTGCGCCCGTTTCGTTGTTTACAAGAATAAAGCTTGTTAGAGTTGTATTGTCGGTTATTTTTTCAATAAAGTTTTCTCTGTTTAAAAGGCCGGATTGATCAGTTTTGGTTATTTCGGCGGAAAATCCTTCCGATTTTAAGAAATTAAAGCATTCAAGCACGGAAGGGTGTTCGGCGCCTGACGTAATAAGATGTTTCCCTCTTCTTTTGTTTGCCCGGGCAGCACCTTTTATTGCCCAGTTATTTGACTCGGTCCCGCCTGACGTAAAAAAGATCTCGTTCGGGGACACCTTAAGTGTTTTTGCGATAATCTCCCTTGATTCGAGTAAAACTTTTTCTGCTTCACCGCCAAGCCTGTGCAGTGATGAAGGATTTCCGAAAAAAGACGAATATATCCGGTTCATTTCACTTAATACTTCCGGATATATTTTCGTTGTCGCGCTGTTATCAAAGTATATTATATCGGACAATGCAAAACACTTCCTTTTTATCCGGCAGTCATTAACTCAACGTCGATTTTGCCATTGTCTATATATACAATGGCATAAGATTCGTCATCCCCACCCCGCGGATCCGATATACTGCCCGGATTCATAATAATATACCCGTTTTCGTGTATTACCTGCGATATATGGGTATGGCCGTAAAGGAGCAATTGGATATTGTCACTGCTCGCTTTAGTCTTAAGCTTTTCAACTCCCCAATTAACCGAATAACGATGCCCATGTGTCAGCAATATACGCTGTCCCTCAATCTCAATAAGTTTTTCTCCCGGTACGTCGCCAATCATAAAGTCACTGTTTCCATGAACATATTCAAATTTCACAGATGGGTACAGTTCATGCAGCTTGTCGGCGTCCCTGATATAGTCTCCAAGATGTATTACCATATTTACATCACAGTGCTTTTTCAGTACTTTTTCAGCAAGAGTTGTGTCCCCATGCGTGTCACTCATAACCAAAACCTTTTTCATAATTCTATGTCCAACTCCTATGTCATTAAGAAAATATATTGTCAAGTTTTTTCCGCAGCTTATGTAGTGCATCTGCCCGGTGGCTTATCTGATTCTTTACGTTCTCAGTCAGTTCGGCGAATGTCTTTGCATATTCAGGCACATAAAAAATGGGATCATATCCGAAACCGTTATAACCTTCGGGTTTTTCGGATATTTGCCCCTCAACTGACCCTGTTACCGTAAACTTTATTTTTTCGGACACAAAAGCAATGGAACATACAAACCTTGCTTTTCTGTACTGCGGTTCTATATCTTTAAGCAGATATATTATTTTTTTATTTTTTTCACTCTGATCAGTTGATTCACCGGCAAAACGCGAGGTAAAAACTCCGGGAGCGCCGTTTAAAAAATCAATTTCAAGCCCGCTGTCATCCGCAATAACCATACTGCTTGTAAGATTATAAACGGCTTGCGCCTTCAGCATTGCATTTTGCTCAAAATCGGCACCGTTTTCTTCAATATCCGGATCAATGCCCGCTTCTTTCATTGATATAATTTCAATCGGCAACCCATCAAGTATCTTCTTTATCTCTTTTATTTTGCCATCATTCTTTGAAGCAACAATTAGTTTTCGTTTCATTATTCTTTCGACCAATACTACTAATAAATTCCGCCTGTCAACTTAAAATGCCATTTATTTAAACCCTTCAAGCAAAACGCTTTTTTGTATCGAGATAAGTTCCTTTATCCCTTTTTCAGCAATATCAAGCATACTGTCCATCGATTCCCTTGTAAACGGGGATAATTCACCGGTTGCCTGAACCTCTATCAATCTTCCTGTATCGGTCATGACAACATTCATATCAACCGTCGCGTTTGAGTCTTCTTCATAACACAAATCAAGCATTACCTGTCCGTTAACCTGTCCGGAACTTATGGCCGCGACAAAATCTTTAATTGGTATTTCGGTTATTATTTTTTTGTCGACAAGGTAACTGCAAGCGTCCATAAGAGCGATAAAACCGCCTGTTATCGCTGCTGTTCGCGTACCACCATCGGCTTGAATAACATCGCAATCGATAATTATGGTTCGCTCGCCAAGGACCTTAAAGTCCATTACCGAACGGAGCGAGCGGCCGATAAGGCGCTGTATTTCATTTGCCCTGCCATTTATCCTTAATTTGGATATGTCCCTGACATTCCTGACCTGGGTTGATCTTGGCAGCATACTGTACTCAGCCGTTACCCATCCTTCTCCGGTACCTTTACGAAACGGCGGAACCTTATCATCGACCGAAGCTGTGCATACAATTTTGGTCATGCCGAATTCAACTAAGACCGAGCCTTCGGCGTAAGCAATATAATTCCTTTTAATATTCACTTTTCTTAGTTCGTCATTCTTTCTTCCATCCAAACGCGGCATGCTGCTTTCCTTTCATTGTTGAGCCTTAGCATAACAAACAATCGGCTTCGGTATTAAAATTGTAAGCGGAAGTCCTGTAAACACCTCCGCTTTTAATCTCGTTATTAATTATACACATTTAGAAAAACTCAATACCTATATTATCATATTAAATTATATGAAACTACTGTAAAATAGTTTTTCCAAAAAACCGGTATGGTCAAACCATCCCGCATTAATTTATTATATTGGGTTGACACGCTGGAATCAATATGAATAATTTAAAAGAATATATAAAATTTACTCCTGTTTTTTATTAATATTTCATATGTTCCGGCACTATTCAATCAACAATCTTCAGTATACTTTCCGCCAGAGATTCCGCAGCCTTTTGACGGAATTCCTCGGTATCCAGCTTCGCCCTGTCCGAATCGTTTGAAAGACATGCAATTTCAACAAGTACGGCGGGCATTTTTGTATTTTTCAATACGACAAATCTATCGGATCTCAAACCAATGTCGTTAGTTCTCAGATTCTTTATCAGATCATTTTGTATTATGCTTGCATACTCCTTGCCTTTATAGCTTGTCGGATAATAAAACGTCATTGTCCCGTTTACACTTTTATCCCAAAAAGAATTGTTATGTATACTAATAAATACATCCGCACCCCAATCGTTTGCCATTTCAGCTCGTTCTTCAAGCCCGACGAAAATATCTGACGAGCGCGTCAGTTTTACACGCACACCTTTTGATTTCAATATCTTTTCAAGCCGCAAAGTAATATCAAGGTTGTACCATTTTTCTCCTTTGCCCTGCGTTGCTCCGGGATCATATCCGCCGTGGCCGGCATCAAGCACAACAAGCTTGCCGCTTATCTCGGGGGCAGGAGCAATTTCAGGTAAAGTACCTTTATTTCCTGTTTCAACAAGTGAACCGGTTGAATCTTTTTTTGAGGAAGGCACAATTTCGATTACATCATCCGAATCGGTATACCTGATTTTATATGTTTCATTTACGTGTTCACGTTCTATTAGCACATATGTTTTTTTCGCTTCGGACAGGGTATGAACAGTTTTCATTAAGCCGTCCCCTATTTGCATCTTACCGCTGCCGACGTTAATTATTTCACCTGGAAAGATAAATGTAAAATGCTTGTTTTTTATATCATCCTCGGTTATTATCTTTGAGGCATTGCGCTCAACCCTTTGCCTGATCCCAGGGCTTACAAGCCTTAAAACGGCGTCCGTACCATCATTGTAAAATACAATGTTTTTAATTTTCGATGGTTTAAATGTTATCGAAAGTGTGTTTCCGTTCTTCTCCGATTCCCAGTCGGTATTTTCCTGTACCTCAATAATTACCGCTGCGGTTGTCTTGCCAGACTGAGACGTACTGATACCGGTATATAGCTGTCCGGCTGGAATATCAAGACGCTTTGAATCAACCAAATTCCCCGGAAGGTCAATAACAATCCGCGACGGGTTCCCAAGCCTGTATATTTTATAATCATTAAGAGCTATTGCATCGATAATTATTTTATTTAAATCGCAGTCAACGGATATGGTGCTCGTCCTGTCAACATCGCCGCGATCGGAAAGCCCTGAATCTGAAGGAGGGATGGTAGGTTCGGGGGATGCCGGTGCAGCCGGTGTTGGTGTCGGCTCAGGTTTCAGCGAAGGGGTAGGTTCAGGCTGCGGTGGTATCGGCGAAGGAGTCGGATCAGGCAATTGTATATTGTTATCAATTAGTTCGGCATCGGGTTTAAAAACAATTTTTGTGCCTGAATTTCCATCAGGTTTAACAACGTAGTTTAAAATATCCTTTCCTGGAATTCTGATATTTATTTCATTCCTCAAACCGCTTTTAACGGCAATAATTCCATGGAAATAATCGTTGCCGGGCAGAACTTCGGTTTTATAGTTTGCAAGTATCGGCATTCTTATTTGCAGAGTTTTTTCTATATCACGGTACTCTAATTTATATTCAACGGGATCTTCGGTAAGCTTTACCGGTAAATTAACCCCGTCCAGGGTTATAACACAGTCACTGCCTTCCATTGTATAGCTAATGGGGCCATTTTCTGTCCGTTCAACAGGTTCGGGTATAGGCGTCGGAGTCGGAGTCGGTGTGTCCGAAGGAATCGGAGTCGGTGTCGGGGTTGGTTCCGGATCAGGTTTGTTTTCCGGAATCACGGTCGGTTCGGGTGTTATCTGAGGAGGTGAAGTTTTTTCCTCTGAATCTGAACTACCGCTTGCTTTATCTGATAATATTGTTATCAGAATACCTTCTTCCACGGTTTTAACCGTATATTGAGGATTATGGTCAATTTCGACAACTACATTCGCTATAAGCATATTGCTGTCTGCCTGCGCATACCGTACCTGCTGTACGGAGCCGGAATATACATCAAGCGAGCCAGGCCTGTCAATATACGCCTGTTTAAATTGCACGCAAAGGCGGTAATACGGATTTCCCTCCATAGGCTTTAATACAAATTCTCTTGTTATTTCATCCGCTTTTGTGCTGATAAGGATAAATTCCTTTTCGTTTTCGACATAATAAGCTATTTTATTGACCGTACCCTCACCCTCAACGGCCTTATCTTTAACAACGGCGTTGTTTCCGGTTTTATTGCTCCATTGTATCGTGAGCGTTTTATTATCCGGCTTTACGGCGACAGTATAACCAAAATAGCCGGCTGTCTTAGAAAGCGGCACCATCGTATTCCCGTCTATTGAAGCTACGGGAAGCGAGGGTTCAACCTTTATCCCATTTTGATATATTTCCTGTTTTGAGAAGCTGAATTCCATTTTCTTTGAACCGGAACTGACGTAGGCAATTCCGTTTTGGCTGTCATAACCAACCGTAAGACCGAGGTAATCCTGGAATACCTCTTTAAGAGGAACATATGCGACATTTGACAAAACAATACACGGGGTTTTTGTCGGAATCCAAAGGCCGTTAAGCTCAAGGTTGTATAACGTACCTGAATATGTCAATTCCTCGCCGCCGATTTTAACGGTAACATTTTTTGAAAGTGCGTTCATTGAAAAAAAAGATAAAATTAATAAAACAAGAAATAAAAAAGTTAGAGATTTCCTCATGTACAATCCCCCGTACCGCTTCTCTTTGGTAAATCAGACGGAAACCAAGCTTACTAAGTTCCGTCCTCTTTACCATTATACAACAATTCAATTATTATTTCGACAAAATACGGGTGAAAAGTTAATTAAATTGAGATGACATTTGTTACAATTTGGAGCTTTGTCGCACAAGGAAACGAACCACCCGAAGCATACCCTGCGGAATAAAGTTCCTCTAATTACTGTGCTGATTCAACAAGAAAAACAGCGGGTGATTCGGGTGTTTTCGGTTACGCCGGGCGACATGTTCCAGCGCCCTGCTGCTTACAGGCGAAAGTGGAGCGGGTTAATGGACCCGCGGAAATAATGTTCAGACGTACAAAGAAGAACTATTGTATAATAAAAGGAAACTATAGCGAAAATACAGCTCTTGCAAATGAAACTCTATGTTGACGTTATTGTACAATAGTTTTAGTAATGCAGCTATTGCACAATAGTTAAAAATGAATCAGT
>JAAYBO010000329.1 GCA_012730095.1 Clostridiaceae bacterium | reverse complement strand
GTCTTGTGCTTATACTGCTGATATTGTTTTCATCCTGCGATAAAACAGGAAATAGTGATATTATAGACAATACGCATGGTTCGGGTGTAAATCCTGCAAACCCCGGAAATAACGCGGAAAACACAAGCGATTCCGACGCTAATTTAATAAACGCGGATAATAATCCCTTCACCGATCCTGTAAACACAGGGTATGAAAGCGGTACTGCAGAACTTGACGCATCGATTCTCAAAAAGGTTGTAATTACCGATCTTCAGCAGCATAAAAAAGCTGAGTATACCGAATCCGGTTTAATAAAAGAATTATGTGCTTTGCTTAACGGGCTGAGCTATTACGAAACCGATACGGAATGGGAACCGTACTATCAGGTCGATCTTATCGGCACTGATGGAGATTTAGCGGTATCAATAACCACAAGCGGCAGAGCCGTTGCTTTTGACAGGGATATAAAAATCAACGGTGTTATCCTGAAAAAAGGGCTTTATGAAGTGGAACAGTGGATACACGAACATATGATAAGGTTTTCTGAAGGGCAGATCCTTGATCCTGCCTGTCTGGAACATCCTGCTGCATTAAAAGCTCCGGAAGAAATCACTTACCAGGAGATATATGATAAAGAGAACTCCAGAGTCAACAGTTATGAGATCAATACCGAAATTTATGATTTCCTGGAACAATTCTTCGCGGGTAAGAAGTTCAACATACTTAGCAGCCGAAGATACTTCAGCTATATGGAAACGGAAAAGGCAACCACCGGCGCAAGGTCAAACTGCCAAAGCATTGTTGTTATTACAGGCGGTTCGGAATCGGATCTCGAGATATATTCGGACAGCCCCGTAAAACAATTCGCAAAGATCGGCACCATAACTCTTTCAGAAATTCCCGAAAGGCCGGGAGTTTATAAAATGATAATGGGCAATATGGAATTTGAAATAGAAACGGGAAGTGATTTTGATGCCGGATTTAAAAGTATCTTTGAAGAGAACAGGCGTGTAGCCCACAGCCTTACACCCGATGATTTAAAAACCCTGTACGAAGAAAATAAACCCATTTACATGGAATATATATGCAAGAACCTGGGTGTGCCAAACTGGACGGGAAGGCCGCCTGACAGGTTTGAAATAACGACGGTAGATTCGGGGAAACCCGATGAACCTTATACCATCGCTGCTTTTTACAATCCTTTTGACGTTTTGCTTCTGTTCTATACCGGAGGAAATGGGCAGCCCTGGCGGTATATTGGTTTCGTCCCCTTCGGCGGCAGAGGCGCAGGCACCGAATACCGAGTCGAAACATGGAACGGACATATCTGGATAACCGGAAACGAGAGCGGAGGCCACGGAACCGGGGAATCAAGATATCTTCACAATTGGTACGAACTGACAGATAAAGGCATAAGATCGGTTCTCAGCTTCCCTTATGACGAATATTTTGTGGCATACATGGGCGGCTATATCCTGAAAGCCGACAGTATAAAAACTTATCCCGGCGATAATAGCGATAATATGAAGGTTGTAGTGGATTATACATTAGAGAAACGTTATGCGCTTAGCCTGGATATATCGGATGAATACGGCCATGTTGCAGTAAGTTCAAAAGTACGGGCTGAATATGAATGGGACGAGGAAAATGAAGCATTCACTTCCGCGTTTCCTGCCAATGAGCTGGGAACCCCCAATTTCGTATATGACGACCCTGAAATAACAAAGCAGTGCGATAAAATTCTCGAACAGTATTATAATGAACTTGTTGACAGCATTAAGGATATAGAAGCTGAAAATGATGAATTTTCCAGGAGAGTAAGAGTCGAGGGATT